>JASMME010000037.1 GCA_030748365.1 Lutibacter sp. | reverse complement strand
TGCCTTGCTTATGATAAGGAATAAAGCCACGTCACAGTTTGATTCTAACACCCCTGTTCAAGCGATTTACGTTGTTTTTCAACCTATTATCAGCCACTGTGTGATAAGCAAGATTGATTCTTTTCAAGCTAACTAAAACAATTAACCTATGATTATCGGTGTAATAAAAGAGCAAAATAAAGGCGAGAAAAGGGTCGTCATTTCCCCAGAAATTGCTAAAAAATTATGCGACAACGGTTTTGAAGTCATTGTGGAGAAGGACGCTGGAATCCAAGCCTCCTTTGACAACAATGATTATACCGCTGCCGGCGCACGTATAGAAGCAAGAGGGGTTGTTTTTAAAGAGGCCCAATTGCTGCTTAAAATAAATCCCTTTGACAAAGAGGATCTCAAATTGGTCGATAAGGGGCATATCCTAATCAGTCAGCTTTTTCATCGATCAAATACTGAGCTCATTGCGGCCATCGCCCATAAAGGGGCTAGCGCCTTTTCAATGGATGCCATGCCCCGTATATCAAGGGCACAGGACATGGACGTATTGAGTTCCCAAAACAACCTGGCTGGTTACAAAGCGGTGATCAGAGGGGCTTACGAAATGAGCAAGATTTTTCCACTGATGATGACGGCTGCTGGTACCATTACCCCCTCAAGGGTACTCATTTACGGTGTGGGTGTAGCTGGTCTACAGGCCATTGCCACTGCCAAAAGACTTGGGGCCATTGTAGAGGCCACCGATATAAGACTCGAAACCAAGGAACAGGCTGAATCGCTGGGCGCCAAGTTTATCTCGGTAGACAATACCGGAGAAGCAACGGCCGAAGGCGGTTATGCTGGGGTGGCTTCCGATGACTATGCCAAAAGACAACAAGAGGCGGTCAATCATTCCCTGTTCAAGGCAGACCTGGTTATTACCACAGCCATGGTTCCCGGTCGTAAATCGCCCGTGCTGATTACCAAAGAACAGGTTTCGAAGATGAAAAATGGCGCGGTTATTATTGACTTGGCAGCTGCCCAGGGCGGTAATTGCGAACTCAGCAAGATGGAACAAACCATTGTTGAAAACGGTGTAAAAATTATTGGTACCACCATCGCACCTGAAAGTGTTTCCACCAATGCCAGTGACCTCTACGCCAAAAATATGCTTAATTTTATCCTGCATTTGACCGATGCCGCAGCGATGAAATGGGATATAGAAGAAGAAATCACCCATGAGACCCTAATCATTCACAAGGGTCATATCAGACATAACGGACAAAAAACTAACTAACTATGATACATACACTGATTGATTTTGTTAACGACCATCTTCAGATGATCTACATCCTTTTACTAGCCGTATTTATCGGCCTAGAAGTGATCAAGAACATTCCTGCAGTATTACACACCCCGCTGATGTCTGGTGCCAATGCCCTGAGCGGTGTAGTCATTGTGGGGGCCATCCTGGTAATGCTCCATGCAGACCCCAACAACTACCTTGCCTTAGGACTCGGATTTATTGCGGTGGTTTTGGGAATCGTAAATGTAGTGGGTGGTTTTGCCGTGACGCACCGAATGTTACAAATGTTTTCAAAGAAAAAAATATGAATACTGTATTAAGCCTGGTATACCTGTTGGCAACAGGTACGTTTATTGCCGGATTGAAAATGTTGGGACATCCGGAAACCGCCAAAAGAGGAAACCTAATCGCAGCCTTAGGTATGGGGATGGCCATTGCGGGAACCTTGTTGTTACATACACTAGAAGTGCCCGTATTCGTATATGCTTTGATTGTTACAGCCATTGTACTGGGAGGCATAATCGGTTGGCTAATCGCTGTCAAAGTGGAAATGACCAAAATGCCTGAACTGGTTTCACTCTTCAACGGTTTTGGCGGGGCCAGTGCTGCCTTGATTGGTCTGGTAGCGTATGGAAATACAGCTACAGATACCAGTACTGCTATCATGGCAACCATCATTGCCGGGGTAATCATCGGAAGCACCACCTTTTCCGGAAGCTTTGTAGCCTGGGCCAAGTTAAACGGATCTATGCGCAGTACCATTAGCCTTCCCAAATACAACCTTATCAACAACCTAGTCGCATTGGGCATCCTGCTTTTTGGAACCTTCTTGGTATGGACAGGTACTGACAATTTGTTATACCTGTACCTACTGGCCTTGGCTGCCCTGGTATACGGTGTACTCTTTGTCATACCCATAGGCGGCGCCGACATGCCAGTCGTCATTTCCTTGTTAAATTCCCTGACAGGCATCGCGGCAGCCATTACAGGAATTTTATATGATAATATGGTCATGCTGGTCGGCGGTATCCTGGTAGGTTCCGCAGGACTAATTCTGACTTTTGCCATGTGTAAAGCTATGAACCGCTCGCTTTCCAATGTAATATTTGGCGGATTTGGAGAGGCTGTTAGCAGTGAAAGGGGTGCTAAGGTAGCCGGACATATCAAAAAAACCAGTCCCAGTGATACCGCAGTACTCATGAATTACGCAGACAACGTGATTATCGTGCCCGGTTATGGATTGGCGGTGGCCCAGGCACAGCACGTCATTCACGAAATGGAAACCCTGCTTACAGACAGAGGGGTCAACGTACGGTACGCCATTCATCCGGTAGCGGGGAGAATGCCAGGACATATGAACGTATTACTTGCAGAAAGCAATGTCGATTACGACAAATTGATTGAAATGGATGATATCAATCCTCAGTTCGTACACGCAGATGTCGTATTGGTAGTAGGGGCCAACGATGTGGTGAATCCTGCTGCCCATAACGATCCGTCAAGTCCTATATACGGCATGCCCATTCTGGAAGTAGAAAATGCCAAACACATCGTGGTAAACAAAAGGAGTATGAAACCCGGCTATGCCGGTATAGAGAATGAATTGTTCTACCACCAAAAAACAGCTATGTTGTTCGGAGATGCCAAGGCAGCACTGACCGACCTGGTAAGTGAATTAAAGAATATGTAAGAACGTTCTCCTAAACGAAGTATCGCACAAAGGTGTAAGCAGTCAATCTGTCTACACCTTTTTTTATAAAAAAACAGCCTTCCGTATTAAAATTTATTACTTTTGTAAGCGTAATACAAACCCCTGTCCCGTTGAAAGGAGATATTGACATTAGCCATACGCTCACGAGCAAAGCGAAAGCCTTAAAAATCAACCTAAATAAGTATATATACGGCACTTTTGCCGAAATTGGGGCTGGTCAGGAAACCGTTCGTCAATTTTTCAGAGCGGGTGGAGCTTCTGGTACAGTAGCCAAGACCATGAGCGCCTATGACAAAGACTTCTCCGATGCCATCTATGGTCTTGAAGAAGACGGTCGCTATGTTACCGAAGCACGGCTCAAGCGGATGCTCGTTCATGAAATCGAAATCATTGAAGACCGGCTCAAAAGGAAAAAACACCCAGGAAAAATATTCTTTTCCTATGCCAATACAGTCGCTACCATTGATTTTGCCAAAAAATTTCTCGGCCACGGTTGGGTGGGACTAAAATTTCAATTAGACCCCCTGGAACCCTACAGCGAGATTATTTTACACATACGCTTTAAGGAAACCGATGCCAAACTACAACAGGAAACCCTCGGCCATTTGGGTGTCAACCTTATCTACGGCGCTTTTTACCTGTATGACAAACCCAAGGAACTCTTAAAATCGTTGTACGACAACCTCCATCAGGTTCAGATCGAAATTGATATGATCAATTTCTCTGGTCCCCGATTTTCCTATGTTGACAATCGCTTGATGAGTTTATTGTTGGTAAAGAACGGCATGACCAATGCGGTGATGTTTGGGCCTGACGGAAACAATCTCCTACCCGCGCAGCAACTGTATAAGGCCAATATTCTGGCTTTAAGGGGTAGTTTCAGACCGGTGACCAAGGTGAATATGGATATGTACCAACAGGCGCAAAAACTGTTCTTAAAAGAAAAGAAAGTTACTGCTGAAAACACCAAGATTATCTTTGAGATAACCTTGGCCAACTTGCTTACCGCAGGAGAGATTGACGAAAGAGACTTTTTAGACCGGGCAGAATTACTCTGTTCACTGGGCCAACATGTAATGATTACCAATTACCAGGAATACTATAAACTCGTGGAATATTTCTCTGAATTTACCAAGGCACGTATAGGCTTGGCCCTAGGAACACAGAGTTTTGTACAGATCTTTGATGAGAAGTACTACCGAGACCTGAGTGGGGGTATTTTAGAGGCCTTTGGTAAACTGTTCTATAAAGACCTCAAGGTCTACCTCTATCCTTTAAGAGATCCCGAGACCGGACAAATCAAAAACAGCGAAAACCTCAAGGTACATCCGCGTATGAAGGAACTTTACAAGTACTTCCGATACAATGGGAAAGTCATTGATATCAAAGACTATAACCCTGATATTTTAGATATCTTTTCCAGAAAGGTGCTCCGTATGATTGCCGAAGGGGAAGAAGGATGGGAAGAAATGCTACCCAGTGGTATTGCGGAAACAATCAAAGAAGGACGCTTGTTTGGGTATTCAAAAAGACGTTTGATTGGCTAGCGTATCACAAGTGATTTCCCATAGGAAATTTCACTGCATTCTTTATAAAAAAGTTTTTACACCTGTTAACTGCCACACTGTTGATTAATAATAGGTTGGGTTTATCCATACGTTTTTTGGTGATGGATAAGGCTTTTTATCATTAATTTTTACGGTTGGTTAAACCTTTTATTAACAGGATTGTCTAAGCTTAAAACACAAGCGTGAACAAAGACGAACGATTGGCTGCAGCACTGAAGGATCCTTCCACAAAAGAAGGTGCCTTTAGGGAATTAATCACCTTGTACAAAGAGCGGTTATACTGGCATATACGTAAGATCGTACGCAATCATGAAGACAGTGATGATGTGCTTCAGAATACTTTTATAAAGGTTTTTAAAAACATTCAACACTTTAAGGAAACCAGTAAATTATATACCTGGATGTATCGGATAGCCACCAACGAGGCCATTAGCTTTCTACGTCAACAAGCCAAGAAACAGCTGGTTTCTGTTGAGGAACTACAATACGCCGCTGTAGAAAACCTGTCACAGGATTCACTCTACACCGGAGATCAAATACAGCTTCTCTTACAGCAGGCCATTGCCACCCTACCCCAAAAACAACAACTGGTGTTTAACATGAAATATTTCGATGAAATGAAATACCGAGAAATGGCTGACATACTCGACACATCAGTGGGTGCACTAAAGGCTTCGTACTTTCACGCAGTAAAAAAAATTGAAAAATTCTTGGAATCCCATTAAACCAACAGCGTATAAAAACGTCCTAACCAAAGAAGACATGAACCCAAAAGAACTCCATAAGACTGCTCCACGACTTGCCCAAATTTCCGGCAAGGGAAATGGTTTTACGGTGCCTGAGGGGTATTTCGATACACTGGAGGACCAGCTACTTAGCCCGCAAAGTGCTACAAACCTGGCACCCCCTTCTAAACAAGCAGTATTTTCCGTTCCTGAAGGTTATTTTGAGTGCCTTGAAAAAGAAGTGCTTAAGAAAGCTGGCATCCAACCAAGACCCGTTCTGACCCACCGAAACCCTGGAAAAATGTGGTGGGCCATGGCTGCGGCAGCAGCGGTATTGATCAGTTGTTTAATCAATGTTGAAACCCTTGATAACAATGATTTTACTGCGTTGACTTCCGATGAAATCGAAGCTTGGTTTAGTGAAGAACAGACTGAAATAGAAACGGACTACCTGGCTAGCTTATTTGATGAAGACAGCCTTGACAATCATAGGGTCTTAAGTGATGTCAGTGACGAAGAAGTCATTGATTACTTAGGCGAACAAGACCTGGATAAATTATTGTTGACCAATGAAAATTAAACTGAAAACCATGTATAAAATTGTATACATCCTTTCCCTGCTACTGCTTTCGACCACTGCTGTAGAAGCCCAACGAGCGAAACATCAGAAAATCAAGCTCATGAAAGTTACCTATATAACAAATACCCTGGAACTGACCCCTGAAGAAGCTGCAGGGTTCTGGCCTGTGTACAACCAATATAACGATACGATCCACCACCTAAAAAGACGTATTGATCGGAAAATATGGCTGCTGTTTAAGGACAAAGAGGTCGATACAGTTTCCGAAGAGACCGCTCAAAAATTCCTCGTAAATAAACTACAGATAGAAAAAACCATTCTGGAAAACAAAACGGCTATGTTGGCAGAGCTTTCCGGGATTATTTCAGCCAAAAAAATGCTTAAACTCGGAATGTGTGAACGCGACTTCAACAGGCGTCTTCTGCATGAGTTTCGTAAAAAAGGAAGACCTGAACACTAAAAAAAAGGCGCTGTTAGCGCCCTTTTTTTAAGCGTACATCTTTGTTCTCAAGTCCTTGATAGCCTCATCGGCTAGGTATTCATCAAAAGACAAATGGCGGTCAATCACCCCCTTGGGGGTAATTTCAATAACCCTGTTGGCAACGGTTTGCGCAAATTCGTGGTCATGGGTACTGAACAATACCGTGCCTTTAAATTGCTTTAGGGAGTTATTAAAAGCTTGAATGGACTCTAGGTCCAGGTGGTTGGTGGGTTCATCAAGCATCAGCACATTGGCCCTTTTCATCATCATTCTCGAGATCATACAACGGACCTTTTCTCCTCCAGAGAGCACATGGCATTTCTTAAGGGCTTCTTCTCCGCTAAAAATCATTTTTCCAAGGAAACCCCTCAGGTACACTTCTTCCCTCTCTTCCTCTGTTTTTGCATACTGCCGTAGCCAATCAACCAGGTTAAGACTGGCATCTTTAAAAAAGGCCGCATTGTCTACCGGCAAATAGGACTGGGTAGTGGTTACCCCCCAACGAATACTTCCCTGCTCGGGTGTTAACTGGTCATTCAACAGCTCATAAAAAGCAGTCACTGCTTTGGAGTTTCTTGAAAGCAAGACCACTTTCTCTCCCCTATTCAAGTTAAAGTGAATGTCTTTAAACAAGACTTCTTCTTCGGTAGATGCTGAGAGCGCTTCTACTTGTAGTATCTGATCGCCGGCCACCCGTTCCCGGTCAAAAATAATCGCCGGATAGCGCCTGCTGGAAGGTTTGATTTCTTCTACATTTAGTTTTTCAATCATTTTTTTCCGGCTGGTCGCCTGTTTGGACTTGGCTACATTCGCTGAAAAACGACGGATAAACGCTTCGAGTTCCTTTTTCTTATCAGCGGCCTTTTTATTTTGTTGGGCGCGTTGCTTGGCTGCCAGTTGACTCGATTCATACCAAAAGGTATAGTTACCGGAATAGTGGTGTATCTTTCCAAAATCAATGTCAGAAATATGGGTGCAAACCGCATCTAAAAAATGCCGGTCATGGGAAACAACAATCACCGTATGGTCATAGTTGGCCAAAAATTGCTCTAGCCAACCAATGGTTTCAAAATCGAGGTCGTTGGTCGGTTCATCCATAATCAGCACATCTGGATTGCCGAACAAAGCCTGGGCGAGTAGTACCCGTACCTTGGCTTTTCCATCCAGGTCAGCCATTTGGCTATAATGTTGTTCTTCTTTGATACCCAAGTTAGATAATAGGGTCGCTGCATCACTTTCAGCATTCCAGCCATCCATTTCCTCAAACAACACGCCCAGTTCTCCTGCTTTGAGGCCGTCCGCCTCCGAAAAATCGGGCTTGGCGTAAATGGCATCCATTTCCTGTTTGATTCTGTACAGTTCTTTGTTGCCCATCATAACCGTATCCAATACGGAATACGAATCAAAAGCAAAGTGATCCTGAGACAATACGGACATCCGTTTTCCAGGTTCCAGGCTTACCTGACCAGCAGTAGGTTCCATAACACCCGATAAGATTTTTAAGAAAGTGGACTTTCCAGAACCATTGGCCCCGATGATCCCATAACAGTTACCGAGTAAAAATTTGGTGTTGACTTCGTCAAACAAAACCCTTTTTCCAAACTGAACAGATAGATTTGATACGGAGAGCATAGTATATTTTTAAAATTCGCTGCAAATCTAAGGAAATAGATTTATTAATTCCCATAAGTGTCCGATTTATCACCACGCTTATAAAAACACCACGCAAGTTGGGAAGAATTGGCGTGTATCTTCCAAAGAATCAATTGCCTAAGAAAAGTATGCTTATTTGCTGATTACCTGAAATTAAAGTGTACCTTTGCCCGTTTTTTAACCGATTTATGGATGGGCGTCTGTAGATCACTAATGATAGTACATGTCGACATTCAATACACTGGGGCTGCAGCCAACAATACTGCAGGCCCTAACGGATCTGGGATACGAACATCCCACGGAGATTCAGGCCAAGGCCATTCCGCAGTTACTTGCTTCCGAGCAAGACCTCAAGGCCTTTGCACAAACAGGCACCGGTAAAACCGCCGCCTTTAGCTTACCCATCTTATCACAGATCGATCCGGAGGACAAGGATACCCAGGCCATCATTTTATCCCCTACCCGTGAACTTGCGCTGCAAATTGCCAATAATGTGGGAGAATTCTCTAAATACTTAGACGGGGTAAAAACCCTGGCCGTCTATGGAGGGGCCAACATTGATGAGCAGATACGAAAACTCAAAAAGGGGGTGCAGATTGTAGTAGGTACACCCGGTAGAACTGTCGACCTGATCAAGCGCAGACAGCTGACACTTTCCAATATTCAGTGGTTGGTACTCGATGAGGCAGATGAAATGCTCAACATGGGCTTTAAAGAAGAACTTGATCGTATCCTGGAAGCTACGTCCGAAGAAAAGCAAACCTTGCTGTTTTCGGCTACTTTTCCGAAAGAGGTGGAAAGTATTGCACGTAATTATATGCACAATCCGGTGGAAATCAGTGCCGGTAAGAAGAACAGTGGTTCCGACCAGGTTTCCCATCAATACTTCGTGGTTTCAGAAAGAAATCGCTATGCTGCCCTCAAGAGAATTGCGGATGCAAATCCTGATATCTATAGCATCATCTTCTGTAGAACGCGAAGAGAAACCCAGGAAGTAGCTGACAAACTAATCAGGGATGGCTACAACGCCGATTCATTACACGGTGACTTGTCTCAGGCGCAGCGTGACAGCGTAATGGAAAAGTTTCGTAAAAAGCACTTGCAGCTGCTAGTAGCTACAGATGTGGCTGCCCGGGGGTTGGATGTAACCGACCTAAGCCATGTAATCAATCATAAACTTCCAGATCAAACGGCCTCTTACACCCACCGAAGCGGTCGGACAGGTCGGGCTGGTAAAGAGGGCGTGTCCATCGCCATTGTTACAGGTAGGGAAAAAGGAAAACTATCACCTATCGAACGTATCATTGGAAAGAAATTTATCAAAACCCCCATTCCGACAGGGGCGGAGATTTGTCAAAACCAATTGATGAAACTCATTGACAAGGTACATGACATTGACATCAATGAAAATGAGATCAAGGCATTCCTCCCTTCTATTTACGAAAAACTGGAAGGAATGGAGCGCGAAGAAC
>JASMME010000379.1 GCA_030748365.1 Lutibacter sp. | reverse complement strand
TGTTCTTTTTTACTTCTGACCAAGACAGGGCCCTGATTGCCCGGAAAGTTGATACCGAAGACAATGTCATTCCCTCTTCCAATTCGATCATGGCCAGCAACCTGTTTAAGCTCGGTCATTATTACGCCCATACCTACTATGGAAAGGTAAGCCGACAGATGCTTTTAAATGTCAAAGAGCAAGCGACTAAGTATCCGTCTGGCTATGCCAACTGGCTGAACCTGATGGCCGATTTTGTGGGTGATTATTATGAAATAGCGATTGCCGGTACCGAGGCGCTCGATAAATTACGGACGATCAATCAATACTATTTTCCCAACACCTTGATTGCAGGCAGTCGGTCGGAGAGTTCACTGCCCCTGATGGAAAGTCGTTTTGTGGAAGGAGAAACCCTGATTTACGTATGTGTGGACGGTACGTGTAAACTGCCTGAAACAGTGGCAGAACGTTCAGTCGCGCAACTCAAGTTGGGCTTTCACTAAGCAGGGCTGTTTTTTGGTTTTGTTGCCACAAAGTCCTTTAAGTAAAAGGGTTCAAAGTAGGCGGTATCCTCAAAGTCTTTCGCTACGTATTTGGCATGGGCAATACCCGACATTTCTGCCGCTGACGGAAACCGGTCAGCTATAAATACGGCCTGTTTGTGTTGGATCAATTCCTCGCATTTGGCGGCCCCATCCCCCAGAAAATATACCAAGTCTTTTTCCAGGTAGTTTGCAAAAGAACCTGCTGTAATCACTTTTGCAGCAACTTCCTCCAGGCAGTGACCGTCTTTGTATACGCTATAATATACTTCCATCCGACGCGCATCGAGTAAGGGAATGACATAGCCCTTTTCAACATGGAGTGAAGCGGCCAGTGAGTCTAGTGTAGGTACAGCGATTAGGGGAATGTCTAGGGCAAAGCACAGGCCTTTTGCCGCCGATACACCAATACGAAGCCCAGTGTAGGAACCGGGGCCTTTGCTAACGGCCACTGCATCAAGGGCTGTAAAGGGATGTTGGCTTTTCTCCAGTACTTCCCTGATAAAGCTGTGTAGTTTTTCTGCATGGGCATACTGGCCGTCGTTCAGGGCTTTGGAGGCGATTGTTTTCCCGTTTTCCGAAAGTCCTACGGCGCAGTTTTTTGTGGCGGTTTCAATGGTCAGAATTAA
>JASMME010000378.1 GCA_030748365.1 Lutibacter sp. | reverse complement strand
ATCGCATCAGGGCCTTGTCCAATACATCAGCCCGGTTGGTAGCCGCTATTACGATAACATTGGTATCTGTGCCAAATCCGTCCATTTCCGTAAGCAGTTGATTCAGGGTATTTTCCCGCTCGTCATTGCTACCGGTAATATTGTTTTTTCCACGGGATCGACCAATGGCATCGATTTCATCGATAAAGATAATGGAAGGCGATTTCTGTTGTGCCTGTTTAAAAAGGTCGCGAACCCTAGAGGCACCGACCCCTACGAACATTTCCACAAAATCCGAACCTGACAATGAAAAGAAAGGAACATCCGCCTCGCCGGCCACTGCTTTGGCCAGTAAGGTTTTACCAGTACCTGGAGGGCCTACCAGCAAAGCGCCTTTGGGTATTTTTCCACCCAGGGCGGTATATTTGGAAGGGTTTTTTAAAAAATCCACGATTTCCTGTACCTCTTCCTTGGCACCCTCCAATCCGGCGACATCTTTAAAGGTAGCCTTGACTTTCTTGTCCTGATCAAACAACCGCGCCTTTGATTTCCCGATGCTGAATATTTGACCGCCAGCTCCACCAGCACCCCCGGACATGCGTCTCATAAAGTAAATCCAGATACCGATTAGGAAGATAAAGGGCAGGTAGACCAGTATTTGGTCAAAGAAATTGGTCTTTTCAACATTTTCTGTGTCAAAGTTGAGTTCCTCGTAAAGTGCCTTGGTCGAATTCAGCTCCTTTTCAAAATTCTGTAAGTCCCCAAAATCGTAGTAGTACATGGGGGCATTCATGCTGTAAAGGGAGGTGTTATTCTTTTTGTGCCGGTCTTTATTAACGGCCTCACTCTTTATATATATCTCAGCAACATCCCTGTTCACCACAACGATTCTTTCTATATCATTGTCCTTCAGAATGGCGGTAAATTCATTTTGACTGAGACTTTTTGAGCC
Organism: Lutibacter sp.; assembly: GCA_030748365.1. Classification (GTDB taxonomy): domain Bacteria; phylum Bacteroidota; class Bacteroidia; order Flavobacteriales; family Flavobacteriaceae; genus Lutibacter. Next base: position 220 of record JASMME010000378.1, on the reverse strand, counting down.
CAGCCCGCTGTTGTTCAAAAACTGATAGGCGAGTATCAGAAACAGTAAAATACCGTATACCCAATAGAAATTAAATTTGGGTGCTTTTGGGGGTTTATTGCCTGTATTTTTGTTGCCTTGAATCATTTATAGTAGTTCGATTTAAGAGGGAATAATTTTTTATTGAGCGTTTGCAATGTGAGAGATTTTGGCATCTCCCCATAAGTTTTCTAAGTCGTAG
>JASMME010000377.1 GCA_030748365.1 Lutibacter sp. | reverse complement strand
ATATTTTTCCACTGCTTCGTTAAGCACCTCACAATTATCAGATTTATCGAGTATTGTCAGGTGATACATTTCCCGGTAACGATCAGAGAAACCAATCCTAAAGAGTGCCTTTGCGTTCAAAAGTAAGAGGTTTGTGTATAAATTGTCTTCTTTGCTGTAATTTATTAACACATCATAGGTATTTGTTAAAATAGTGCGGATGTCTTCAGAACGCAGCTTTCCGAAAAACCCAAAGTCCTCAGGGCAGACAACTGGTGGAATCTTCTGCATCTTAGGGAGCTTATTATTAAAAACCAAACAGGTGATATTCGCCACCTCCAGGTTAAAAATATCTGACAATTTCTGAAGGGTAGCTTCCCGTTGACAGGTACCGTCAAACAAAACCAGCAGGCTCGAGGTCTTTTTAGAAAGGCCTTTATGAGGGGCTTCTACAATACGGGCATATCCCTTTCTAAGAGAATACCGCTGCGTCTTTCGCTTTACTGTGTTGAAAAAAAACATCTGTTTCAGTCGTTTCGGGATACAAATTTAGTTAAATTCGTTTGTTATTTGAGCATAAATGGAAACCATTGTGAATTTATAAATTTGACCCTTTACAAAGCCTGTCAAATAACTGTAATCAAGAGAATTTTACATGAAAAAAAACCTCCTTTTCCTAGGCATCCTTGCCATATTGATCGGTTGCAAGGTAGATAGCCCGTCTCTGACCAAGGTTGATGGCAGCCTGCTTCCAATAGACAAAACGCTCCGTTCAGATTCGGAGATTGAAGACTTTATCGCACCCTATCGGGAAGAACTGGCAGTAGAAATGAACAAAATCTTGAGCTATACCCCCATAGACCTACAGCGAACTGACGGAAGGCTCGAAAGCTCTTTGGGCAATCTGATGGCTGACCTCTGCTACCAAAGAGCCCACCCTGTTTTCCTGAACAAAACAGGCAAACGCATCGATTTTGCCTTGTTTAATTATGGCGGTATCCGTGCCGGTATTGGCCGTGGAGATATCAGGGTTGAGCACGCTTTTAAGCTGATGCCTTTTGAAAATAGCTTGGTGGTGGTGGAAATGACAGGTGCAAAACTACAAGAACTCATAGCATTCCTGGCCGAAGGCAAGGTAGCCCACCCGCTCTCAAAACAAATAACACTCATGCTAACCG
>JASMME010000376.1 GCA_030748365.1 Lutibacter sp. | reverse complement strand
CATCCAACATCTCTTTCGCTCCGTTGCTTACCCGGCCTTTTCCGGTCAGCACCACCTTGATAGGGGGCAGTGTAATGGCCGATAAGGCTTCGATAAGGCTTTGTTGTGTGGGCAGGCTTGTTGCTTTGGGCAGTTGGAAGGACTGGTATTTTAGCCCATAGGCCCTAAAGGCGTTGTAGGCCCCTACAATACCGGCATACCTACCAAAGGCCACCAGGCGTTTTTCCCGGACATCGGTCAGGGTCTCGTGGTCGTAGAGTTCTATGTTTTTTTCCAAAATGGCCTGTAAGAGCGCCCTGTTATAGGGTTGCTTCTTGATGGTATGGGAGAAGAAAAAATACTTTTTACCGGGCAGCAAGCTGTCCAGGGGCACCTCTTTAACCCCCAGGAACACATCGCAATCAGACACGTCGTCTACCACGGGGATGCCCAGGGCACGGTATTCGGCATCGGAAAAAGCGCGGTTGTCGGCACTTTCTACACTGATTTCCAGGGACGGAAAGGCTTCTAGGAGGTCTTTACATTGTTGGGGAGGGAGTACCACCCTACTGTCGGGTGGGGTCTTTCTTTCTTTGATGAGTCCTATTTTCACAGGTTTATATTGCTTAGGGTTGGTTTCATTTACAAATGTCGGCGCTAAGATATTGTGAATTATACGATCTTACAAATCCTACTACTCTGGTCTTTTTTTTATAAATTTGCCTTCCTTTAAGGAAACGATCTTTGACGTATTGGGGACGACTGGTTTTGACAGCAAGACCAATTTATATAGCAGCATGCCGAGTCATGAAATAGTACTCGTAAATCCCGATTTCACTTTATAAACGGCGAAGATAACTACGCGTTGGCTGCCTAATCTGAATGATAGTAGGATGGGCCTCGTTGCACAAGGTGCAAGAGCCAACTGTCTCTTGAAAGCCCTGGTTAGCGGCGTTCAGTAAAGAGACATCGTAAAAGTTAACCTAGGAATACTGGTGTTTTGACGGTATTCTAACAACAAAGAAACTAAGTCTAAGGTGGGCGGTTTTTGGCCAGCCTTGGATCGAAAAACAAGCAAAAACTAAGCATGTAGAAACTATCTGAATTGCTTGTTTGGACCCGGGTTCGATTCCCGGCGTCTCCACTTTGAAGCGCCCTGACGCAAACCGGGATCAAAAAAAGAAA
>JASMME010000375.1 GCA_030748365.1 Lutibacter sp. | reverse complement strand
AAAGATACCCGTTCGGGTTTTGGAGCCGGACTGGCTGAACTGGGAGATACCAATGAGCAGGTAGTGGCCCTCTGTGCCGACCTCGTAGGCTCTTTAAAAATGGATGCTTTTATCGAAAAACATCCTGAAAGATTTTTTCAAATCGGTATTGCAGAAGCCAATATGATGGGCATAGCCGCTGGTATGACCATCGGCGGAAAAATTCCTTTTACCGGCACCTTTGCCAATTTTTCTACTGGCAGGGTCTACGACCAGATCCGTCAGTCAATCGCTTATTCCAATAAAAATGTAAAGATTTGTGCTTCCCACGCAGGGCTTACCCTGGGAGAAGATGGTGCTACCCACCAAACACTGGAAGACATCGGACTGATGAAAATGCTACCCGGTATGGTAGTCATCAACCCTTGTGATTATAACCAAACCAAAGCAGCCACCATTGCCATTGCCAACTACCAAGGACCTGTTTACCTACGTTTCGGACGACCTAAGGTACCCGTATTTACACCGGAGGATCAGGTATTTGAAATAGGAAAGGCCAACCGGCTTACCGAGGGAAATGACGTAAGTATTGTGGCTACCGGACACCTGGTCTGGGAAGCTTTACAGGCAGCGGAAACACTGGATGCAGCGGGTATATCGGCAGAAGTTATCGATATGCACACGATCAAACCCCTGGACGTGGACAGCCTATGCGCATCGGTTGCCAAAACCCGTTGTGTGGTAACGGCAGAAGAACACAATGTTTTAGGGGGGCTCGGGGAAAGTGTTTCGAGGGTACTGGCACAACAGGATCCGGTTCCACAGGAATTTGTAGCTGTCCAAGATAGTTTTGGCGAATCTGGAACACCCGATCAGTTGATGGAAAAATACGGACTCAACGCGGCCGCCATTGTCCGGGCTGTTAACAAGGTCATTTCCAGGAAATAGGGATTGCTTGTTGAGGCCTTTTCAATATCTTTATGGCTGTTACCGACAAACGGTCGTAAACACTTAACTAAAATAAACCCATGAAAAAAATCACCCACCGCATTTTATTAATGGCCTGTCTGCTTGGCAGTGCCTTTATCACAGCACAGACCGATTATGGTATCAAAGCCGGACTGAGCTACAATTCCAATGGGGATCTCAAAGAATTTATAGGTGAGACCGAATCGATCATCGAGAGCAAAG
>JASMME010000374.1 GCA_030748365.1 Lutibacter sp. | reverse complement strand
AACCGGCTAAACACGTCATCATACAACTGGATAAAGTTGACTTCCTGCCAAAGGCTCTTGCTACCAATGACATCGGCATCACACTGATAAAATTCCCTAAACCGTCCTTTTTGGGGCCGGTCAGCACGCCATACTGGCTGCATTTGGTAACGCTTAAAGGGAAAGACCAGTTCGTGCTGGTGTTGTACCACATAGCGGGCAAAAGGGACTGTCAGGTCATAGCGCAAGGCCTTTTCTGAAATGACCGGGGCCAACGCCTGGCTATCTTTGTCTTGTAAATGTTGTGGATCTACTTTCTTCAGATAATCTCCTGAATTGAGGATTTTAAAAATGAGCCGATCGCCTTCTTCTCCATATTTACCCATCAGGGTAGCCGCATTTTCAAATGAGGGGGTTTCAATGGCTTGAAATCCATACAGTTCAAACACTTCTTTAATGACGGAAAAAATATAGGATCTTCTCGCTACTTCTGCTGGTGAAAAATCCCTCGTTCCTTTTGGGATGCCTGGTTTTTGAGCCATGTGTAATGATTATGATGCAAATATCTTAAATTTTATACCGATTTAGGCCTATTATGGGGTGGAATTTTTATACGCAGGATTCTTAGGTCGATCGGGGCTTAGATGATGAGGCTTCACCGGGATTGGAAAGAAACCCTTTTTTCAGGCTGCTTATGCTCGCATTCAGTTCAAAGCCCAGCAATAGTATAATGGCGTTCAGCCAAACAAAAAGCATCAATACCAACAGGGTTCCAATGGATCCATACAACTCGTTATAAGTGGCAAATTTTTCCACGTAAATAGCAAAAGTCCTAAACAATACCAGGGCAAGGAAAGTCGTTAAGAAAGCGCCTGGCGTAAAAAACGATCGCAGTTTGACCTCCTTGGTGCCATAGGCATATAAAAAAGAGACCGATACAAACATCAACAGGATCAAAAACAGCCAACGGCCCTTTTCAATCCAGAAGACCGTATCGTCCAAGAGGCCCTGCCGGGTCAGGTTTTGGATACCTATTTCAAAATAAACAATCATGGCTGCGGTCATAAGCAATATAAGGGAAAGACCGATGGCCATGGCCATAGAAATCAGGTATTGTTTGACGATGTTGCGCATTTCATGAACGTGGTAGGAATACTCAAAGCCACCCAAAATGGCATTGACACCGTTGGTCATCAGGAAAATGGAGGCAATAAACCCAAAGG
>JASMME010000373.1 GCA_030748365.1 Lutibacter sp. | reverse complement strand
AAAGACATTTAGGTCACACTGCTCGACCTTTACCAATGGGTTTTTAATTACCGGTAAAGGGTTGACCACCAGGTCAAATGCTTCGGTGTTTATACAGTTGGTACTGTTGTTAAGGATCCTTACAAATAAGGTTTCTGTTTGTATTGTGCCTATAGGATTGTTAGGGCTGTTCTGATAAGCTGAGGTGTTGATGATTCCCGTTGGATACCCAATATAATCATCGGCTTCTGCCTGGCTTTGGTGGAAAGTCACGCTAAAATCTGTTGGAGACTGTGCGCCCAGGATATCGTTTGTCAGGCTGCTTAGATCAAAGGAGGAAACCCCATCGGTATCGGAGCTGCCGTCATCACAGTGGGCCGCCATGCTAAAGGTGTTGATTTGAGGAAGGTCATTGGTGCTAATCCAAAAGGAGGCGGTTTTATAGCAGGCAGTACTTTCATTGGTCAATCGCATGAACAGTTGCTGAGGATTGCTGGTATTTTGAAATATTTCAGGATTCAAAATAGGATTTTCTCCTGTGATGGCATCGCTATTAGCGATATGATAGCTGGTATTGATTCCTGTTTGCGTTCCCAGGGCTAGATTTTTATTCTCCGTTAGGTCGAATGTGGTGAGACCATCTGCCAGGTCATCTGTATCACATACTTCAAGATCAAGGGCGTTTGGGGTGGTATGCTGAAAACTCGGTTGCTCATTAAAGCTTGCAGTACCCGTCCATTCCAGACTGAAATTGCTGCTTCCGATGGGACGGTCTATGACTAGGTAATAGGCATCCCCTGCGGAAACATTCAGCCACTGTACAAAGCTGTTTCCCGCCGCGCCAGGGCCTTCAGAAGTGTCGGTTTCGGTACCGTTCATACCGGTTAAATTATTTCCTTGTACGGCTGCTAGGGGATTCGTTGTCGAACACCTGATTGCCATTCCAATGTTACTACAGTCCACATTGGGTCCAAAAACAAAAAAATCAAAATCTTCATTGATGTCGTTGGAACCTGGTGTTAAGGTAAAACCGAGGGTGCCACCTGTTTTGATAATGAGTTTAAACCAAATGCTCTGATTTTCTTCACTGTCACAGGTGTTACTTCCGTTGAGTTCTTGTATCCCAAAGCCTGATACGGCAATGTCCTGATAGCCGCTGTTTCCACATACCACCAATGCCCCCGAACAATCATTGATACTTTGCCCAAAGAGTGCAAAACTTACTAGGAGG
>JASMME010000372.1 GCA_030748365.1 Lutibacter sp. | reverse complement strand
CAAAATACAAAATTATACACAGTGGATCCCTTGATTATTCTGTAGGGGGCAACAATGCCATTTTCGCTGATATTGTTACCGATAAAGACACTATCAGGGTCTATAACATACATTTGGAATCACTGAAAATCGATCCGTCAAAAGAGATGCTCGGTCAGCAGGATCGCGAAAATCTAAAAATACGGGTCCAACGATCATTTGCAAAACAAGCAGACCAGGTCAGACAGGTGCTCGAACACCAAGAAAGGACAAACCATCGTACGATTGTCTGTGGTGATTTTAACAACACCGCCTTTTCCTGGGTCTACAACAGGCTTAGCAAGGGAAGGAAAGATGCTTTCGAAGTTGCTGGTCAGGGCTTTGGAAAGACCTATGATTTTATCTTTCCAATCAGGATGGACTTTATACTGGCTGATGAAGAAATCGAAGTCAATAATTACAAGACTTATTCCGTAAAATATAGTGACCATTACCCCATCATGGCCAGACTGGGCTTATAAGCTACATCTTAGCGGTTAAAAACTATTCTTTGAATACCCTCTTTAAGTGCAATAGGTTTAAAGGATTGATAGGCAGTCCCTGTACGTTTTTTTGAGTAAAATGTACTGCCTGGTCATAATACAGGGGTACAATGGGGGCTTTATCGACCAGTAAACTATCCATTTTTTGATATAGAAGGTGCCGTTTCGACCGGTCAGTAGTGCCCACAGCACTGCGGTACCAGGCATCAAATTGGGAATCACTAAAACGGGTGTAGTTCGGGCCCGCCGGAGCAGCGTGTTCCGTATAGAACAGGGACAGGTAGTTTTCTGCATCGGGATAATCAGCAATCCAGCTGGCCCTAAATATCGACAATTTTCCATGGGCCTTCGCCTGCCTAAGCGTAGAAGGAGGCACCACATCAATGAGCACCTCCAAACCAGTTTTTTGTAATGAGCGCTGCAGGTATTCACACAAATCTACATACTGGCTATTGGTGGTTATGGTCACTGTTGGCTGGTCATTACCTGTTAACTTCTTGTACTGATTGACCAAAAGACGGGCCTTTTCAGGCTGGTAACTATACCCTTCCATCGCATTGAATGAAGGCAGGCCTTTCGGTATAAAACCATGGACAGCCGGTATACCGATATTGTTGCGCAAAAAACGAATCATTTTCCGACGATCAAAACCGTAATTGAGGGCCTTCCTAATCAGCAAAGAAGCGGCCGGCGAATCA
>JASMME010000371.1 GCA_030748365.1 Lutibacter sp. | reverse complement strand
AAATGATGATCAGGCCGTAGTTGCTGATAAAGCCCTGTAAAAACTGGAACACAGGGATAAAAATCACCCGGTTAATCACACCAAAAATACCCCAACCAAGGTTGACCACCTCCTTGAGGTTGCGGTCATATTTTTTAAGAATCTGGTAGTCGTTTGGCCCTATATACCAGTGCATTTGGTATGACAATTCGCCACTTTCCAGCGCTAAGGGGGTATTTAGGGAGAAGGCCTTGGTATATAGGCTGTCTACCTCTTCGTCCTCAAATAAGGTTTCAGAAACCAGGGTCGCTTTGTCAAAGGCCTTGTCTGTAACTAGGATGGAAGAAAAGAAGTGCTGTTTATAGGCCACCCAGTTCACCCCGGATTCAAGGGCGTCATCATCGCCACCTATAGACAGGTAGTCAATTTCATCGTCATCTTTTTCATAATACATCTCTGTTTGCTGGTTTTCGTAGCGGATGCTTTTTTCGTGTCGGTACCCTTTCAGTTGCCAATTTAACTCGATGGCTTGTTCGCTGTTCAGAGTCCTTTCCAATCCCTGTGAGCGTACTGTAAAATCGACCATATAGTCATCGGGTTTCATCTCATAGCGGTATTCTAAGTACTGAGCCTCCGATACCTTGAGTTTCATGGAGAGGATTTGTTTTCCGTTTTGACTGGTCAGGCTTGGTTCAAAAAACAGGTTCTTGGTATGCAGTGTTCGGTTGTCAGTGGTACCGAAACCAATGTCAAAAGAAGCATTGGCCTCCTCAATCATATACAAGGGGAGGGAGTCGTAGGTGAGGTGTTGTTTGATCAGGGCCTCTTTGATCTGTCCTCCCTTGTTGGAGATAACCAGTTTTAACAGGTCGTTTTCCAGTACAGTTTCCTGTTCTCCGACCATGGCTAGGCTGGCTGACCGGGCAAATGCACCCAGTGCATTCTGTGCCTGAATCAGTGTAGTTGAATCATTTGCTTGTAGGGTAGCGGGGTTGCCAATGGCTGATTCGTTGTTATTTGAGGCTGCCTTTTGAACCTGTTCCGTATCGTTGCCAGTTGTTCCTGTTACTTCAGGCACTGGTTGAGAGGTATACATCCACCAGAACATGATGGCGCCTAATAATACAAAACCGATAAGGCTATTTAAGTCAAATTTCTTTTCTTCCATGGTGGGTAATTAATGGTCAAATATTACTGGACTTTCTTGTAAAATCCAACAATCCCACATATGTACTAAAAGAAACGATAAATGTAAT
>JASMME010000370.1 GCA_030748365.1 Lutibacter sp. | reverse complement strand
TGGTGGTTGGTGGAATTTCCCCCGACAATGTAAGGCCGGAAATTCAACCCGAAAAATACGCCGCCCGTATCCAAACACCCACCCTGCTGCTCAACGGACGCTATGATTACTTTTTTCCCTATACCTCCTCGCAACTTCCCCTGTACAACCTAATCGATGTAGCCAAAGAGCACAAAAAACACCTGGTGGAAGACAACGCACACTACGTGCCTACCCATAGAATCGTAGAGGAGACCCTGCATTGGATTAACAAAAATTATACAGATGAGAAACCCGTACAGGTCTTCTAAGTACCACACTGCTTGTTACTTGTCACTGCTTTAAATCCATGTTGTAATGCACTTTAAAATAGGTCTCCAGTGCTGCTGAAAGGGCCAGACCAAAATCATACCACTGGGAATTATTTTCCCTGATTCCGGGAAGTGGCATCTCTAGTTGAATAGCGCTGATGGCCCCTCCAACTTCTGAAGAACCATGTCGGTGGGTATTATAGCCTCCACTGTAATAGAACATTCCTTCCGGGCCCGGGTAAGATGTACTTGGCAAAGTACTGTAGGCTTCGTTCAACAGGCTTCCCAAACTGTTTGGCCCTCGTAAAACCTGGACAAAATCTTCAGGAGAGACCTCAGTCAGTGTCTTGATACTACTGATATCCTGGTATATACTGTTGTTAATATCTGCGTCACTTTTATCGAGTTCATCCCCGGTCAACAAATAACCCAACCATGTTCTCATATCATAATAGCCATCAGGATTAGCACCGTGACCATGTATATCCAAAAACAATCCGTAGCCAAATTGTGCCTCAATACTGCTTTTGGCCGATGCTATATAATGGTGGTACTCCTCCCAGGCCCTTACGGCATAGATATTTCCCTGAGCAGCTTCAACAACGTCCCTGTTTGCATCCAATTTATACCGGCTAAGATTATTGATTATCACATGTGGACGAGCGCCAAAAACTGACTGAAAGACCGCGGTGATGGTTTCGGTCAATTCCCTGGTATTATAGTCTGTAACAGTGACCCCATAAGTCCTGTCATAGATTTCCAACGGTTTTATTTTTCCACCGTGGGGTGCTGAAAGAATGATTGGTAAATCCCCGACATCATAACGTACGTATTCGTTTCGGCCGTAATAGGTGTTGCCCGGCAAATACGGCGCATCGGCGCCAAGGGCTTGAAATTCTTCTTCTTCGACCTGTGGCACAGGTTGTACGGGATCATTTTCACTACAGGAGCTCTGTAACAAAAAAAACAGGCTGTAAAAAATGGCCGTTCTTAGCAATCTA
>JASMME010000036.1 GCA_030748365.1 Lutibacter sp. | reverse complement strand
TCTTTTAGTAGTTGTATGCGATCCTGTACGTCTTTGACAGCCGTTCCAATTTGTTGCTTAAAAGTAGTAGTCCTTTCGCGCAAGGCATCGTTTGAAAGGCTTGTCATCACTGACTCAAAGGCCGCAACCTTCTGAACAATCGGTTGTAGTAGTTTGAGATCTTTTTTCTTTTTATCTCCCAAAAATAATTTGAAGGCTGTATTCAGTATGCTCATTATCAGACGTTCATGGTTTGGGAATCTCGGGGGCTTGGCGCCCTATTCCCAGACGTATTTTACAGTAGCGAATTTAGCAATTTTAAAGTTTACAAGTACCTAAAAAAGCCAATTTAAAACAAAAAAAAGCCTCAGAGAGACTTTTACTTATTTGTTGGTTCGGTCAATACTCATCCTCGTTCCAGAGATAATCTTCTTCCGTAGGATAGTCAGGCCAAATCTCGAGGATGGTATCGTATACTTCCTCTTCTTCTTCTATCTCCTGCAGGTTTTCCACCACCTCTAAGGGGGCGCCCGTTCTGATTGCGTAATCGATTAGCTCATCTTTGCTCGCCGGCCAAGGAGCATCTGCGAGGTAGGAGGCCAGTTCTAAAGTCCAGTACATTTCCTTTTCGGGTATTAAATTTCTGCAAAAATAAATTTTTTAGTCAAAAAGTCAAGAAAAATGACATTTTTTTATAGAGGAAGTTTTTTAGGAGGTAGGGCAAACATAGCCGACTTAGGGTATCCATTTAATTTCTGGCGCATTGTGTTTGGCTCCCAGGCTACGTGCCAATACAAAAAGATAGTCGGAAAGTCGATTTAAATAGACCAAAATACGCTGGTCGATCTCACAGGATTCACGCAATTCCGTGACGTTTCGCTCTGCCCGGCGGCAGATACAGCGCGCAATATGACAAAAGGATACACTTGTATGCCCTCCCGGAAGGATAAAATGGGTCATTTTAGGGAGTTTTTCCTGTAACTGATCGATGGCTTCTTCCAGCGCTTTAACAGCCGCCGCATCGATCTGTTGGATACCCGCTATTTTACCTGCTTTGTCCGGTGGAGTGGCCAGCATGGCCCCCATGACAAACAAGGTTTTTTGTACTGATAACAGTACCGCCGCACTTGACGGATCGATTTCCTGGTCCTTGATCAGTCCCAGGTAGGCGTTTAGTTCATCAAAGGTTCCGTAGGCCTTGATTCGTTGGTGGTGTTTCGGAACGCGTGCCCCTCCAATCAGGGATGTCTCTCCCCCGTCTCCAGTCTTGGTATATATTTTCATCGGTGTATTTTTTACTCCTTAGCGCTTGTAAAGGTACTATTTTAATAGAGAATCTCGTCTATACCCGTAGGCTAAAATATTCTTTTTCCTGGTGTTCCCTCAGCAAGATAATTCCGTGATTGTAGAGGTCCAGGCAGACCTTGGCCTTGGGGTGTGCACAAAGGTCTTTCCAGGTGGCAAAACTTTTTTTACAGGCCCTGATACGGCTAAAGAAAAAGACGGTATTTGTATGACTTACACCCATAGAAGTATAAAAGAGATGAACACTTTGTTTGCGATCTCTTAGCTGGTTGAAATATACCAGGTCATAAGGATTTGAATGTTCTTTTGGCCACACAAACCCCTCCTCAAAGGGGCTGTCTAAAACCATTCCCTCACCGTGGTAGCCAATACAGTTTATAAGCGTTTTGCAGACCCTACTGTTCACTAGCACCCTACGGGGTTTCCAGTAAAGTGAAATCTTACACAAAAGCTGGTATGTGCCTGAGGAAGCACGGTCATTAGGGCCTTGCCGATACTGATTCTTGGCAAATTGGGTCAATTTCTTTGATTTTTGATAGCAACCTTCTGTCAGGAAGTCGTATACAAAAGGAGAGTGCACACCATGCTGGTTGGTTGCTTTGCAGTGGAAGCGAATAAATGCGCAGATGCTATACCACATCGCTTAGGTATTTTGCTGAGAAGGCCTGGGAATCTTTTTCATTTTGATACGCGTCCATTATATGGGGCTTATATATTTCCCCTCTATGTACACTGCCGATAGCTGTGGCGCCCCAAAGTTATAGGGTATTGCTCCAGGATGGCTATGTTCATCGCTGATGATAAAATTGGCTTTTTTACCCCTGCTGATACTGCCGTGTGTTTTTTCCAGCCCCATGGCATAAGCACCGTTGATGGTGGCAGCGTTGATTGCCTCTTCAGGCGTCATACCCATTTTGATACAAGCCGTTGATACCACAAAATTCATATTGCCGGAAGGGGCGGACCCCGGATTGTAGTCAGTTGCCAGTGCCAGGGGCAGTCCGGCATCGATCAACTTCCTGGCGGGGGTATAGGGAATGCCTAAAAAATAGGAACAACCCGGTAAGGCCACTGGCATGGTAGCGCTGTTCTTTAAAACAGCGATGTCTTCTTCGGTCAACACTTCCAGGTGATCTACCGAGCGGGCCTGGCACTGGACTGCTGCCGCCACCCCTCCAATGGCATGGAACTGATTGGCGTGGATTTTGGGAACCAAACCATAGGCTTTTGCCGCTTCCAACAGCCGAAAGGTATCCGAGACAGAAAAGTAGCCTTGTTCGCAGAAAATATCGATATAATCTGCCAGTCCTTCTTTGGCCACCTGTGGAAGGGTTTCTTTGATTACCAGCTCTAGGTAGGCGTCTTTCTGACCCTGAAAGGCTGCTGGGATCGCATGCGCCCCCAAAAAAGTTGCTTTGATGCTAACGGGGTAGGTTTCGTTGAGCCGCTTGATAACACGTAGCATCTTTAATTCCGCCGCTGTGGTTAGTCCGTAACCCGATTTAATTTCAAGGGCCCCAGTACCCATTTTCATAACTGTTTCGAGTCGTGTAGCCGATTCTTCGAACAACTGATCCTCCGGCATTTTCTGTAAGGAACGTGCCGAATGCAGGATACCGCCACCCCTGCGGGCAATCTCCTCATAGGACAGGCCGTGGATACGATCTACAAATTCCTGAACCCGGTTACCAGCATATACCAAGTGACTGTGACTGTCACACCAGGCAGGTAGGACCATCTTGCCGTTGATGTCCACCCTTTGGTCCGCCTCAATCTCTCCCAGTGCTTCCATCGGGCCAAAATCAACGATCAGGTCATCGGCAATTAACAAATAGGCCCCTTTGATCGATGGCAGGTTTTTCATCTCGCTGCCGGCCCGTTTGTCCGTTTCATTGGCTGCAATTCCAATCAATTCCCCGATATGTGTAAACAAGATACTCATAAGACTGACAAATAGGTACCAAAGATACTAAATTGATCGTATTATCTCAGCCCTTGTTTTTCGATATGAATCGGCTAAAAAACAGGGGACGTATCGCTGTATATAAGCCATTATTGTAGTACCTTTGTGGAAAATATAAGAATGAATAAGGCAGTATATATTGCGACCACCGAAGCCAATAGTGGAAAGTCTATCGCCGTGCTTGGATTGATGAGGATGTTACTGGGTAAAATGGCCAAGGTAGGGTATTTCAGACCCATCATAGATCCACCCAAGGAAAGACAGACAGACAATCATATTCAGACCATCATTTCCCATTTCGGGTTAGACCTGGCTCCCGAGGAAGCCTATGCCTTTACCAGGCGTGAATTTATCAACAGGCGAAACCATACAACAGCGGGTATATTGATTGATGAAATCATTGAAAAATACAAACGGCTTGAAGAGCAGCACGATTTTATGTTGGTGGAGGGCAGTGATTTTTCCGGGGAAGGTGCCTTGATCGACCTAGACCTGAACAGCCTAATAGCCCAGAACCTCGGCATTCCTTCCATCATCGTTTCCACGGCGGTTGGTAAATCGGTGGAAAGCTTTGTCAGTAGTATGCACCTGGCCTATGACTCCTTTTGCGAAAAAGAGGTGGAAGTATTGGCTGTCATCGCCAACAAGGTAAGCAAATCCGATTTGGCGGCTGTCAAAGAAGGATTGGATAAAGTCCTTCCAAGCGATGTCTTTACGGCGGCCATCCCCCTGATTCCTTCACTCAACAATCCTTCCATCAAAGAGATTGCCGCAGCCATCAATGCCCGTGTGCTCTTTGGGAAAGACCATATGAACAAACAATGCGCTACCTTTACGGTAGGCGCCATGCAGTTGAGAAACTACCTGACTCATTTACGGGAAAATACCCTGGTAATCACCCCGGGAGACCGGGCTGATGTGATCCTGGGCGCCCTCCAGGCCAACAGGTCCCGTAATTACCCTAATATTTCCGGGATTGTCCTGACAGGGGGCATCAGTCCGGAAGCGCCCATCCTTGAACTGATAGACGGGCTGACCGAGGTGGTCCCCATCCTCCAGGTCAAAGAAGGCACCTTTGAGACGGCCAACAAGATTGGCTCCATACGCTCCCATATTTACGCCGAAAACACCGCCAAGATTACCCAGGTATTAAAAACCTTTGAATCGCATGTAGAGTTGGCGGCCCTGAATGAAAAGTTACAGACCTTTAAGAGCCAGGGAATCAGTCCCAGAATGTTTCAGTACGCTTTGTTAAAAAGGGCGCGGAATGTACGTAAGCACATCGTATTGCCAGAGGGCAATGACGATCGTATCCTAAAGGCAGCCGCCCGTCTGATGGACTTGGATGTGGTTGATTTTACCCTTTTGGGGAACCGGCAGGAAATGGCGGCCAGGATTGCCCGTTTGGGCTTGAAGCTGGACCTGGATATGTGTGGTGTCATACAACCGGTGGACTCCCCCGATTTTACGGAATTTTCACAAACCCTTTGTGAGTTGAGAAGCCACAAAGGCCTCACCATTGAGATGGCCAGAGACCGGATGGAAGACGTCTCTTATTTTGGCACTATGATGGTTTATAAAGGCCTGGCTGACGGCATGGTTTCCGGTGCGGCCCATACCACACAACACACCATCCGTCCAGCCCTACAATTTATCAAGACCAGGCCTGGTGTATCCGTGGTTTCCTCGGTTTTCTTTATGTGTCTAAAAGACCGGGTATCAGTTTTTGGCGATTGTGCCATCAACCCCAATCCAAATGCTGAACAACTGGCTGAAATTGCCATTTCATCAGCAGATTCCAGTAAAAACTTTGGGATAGAACCCAAGGTGGCCATGTTGTCCTATTCTTCTGGTTCCTCCGGAAAAGGTACAGATGTAGATACCGTACGGGAGGCCACCAGCCTTGTCAAGTCATTGCGTCCAGATTTAAAAGTAGAAGGCCCCATACAATACGATGCCGCGGTGGACCTGGGAGTTGGTAAAAGTAAAATGCCCGACTCCGAAGTAGCTGGTCAGGCCAATGTGTTGATCTTTCCAGACCTCAATACAGGAAACAATACCTATAAGGCCGTACAGCGAGAAACCGGTGCCCTGGCCATCGGACCTATGTTACAGGGGCTCAACAAGCCGGTCAATGACCTAAGCAGGGGTTGTACAGTAGATGATATTGTTAATACCGTTATTTTAACCGCGATACAAGCCCAAGAAATCTAAACCCTATGCAGCAAAAAATACTGGTCATCAATTCGGGAAGTTCCTCTGTCAAATACCAATTGTTTGATATGCCGGACCAACAGGTCATTTGCGCTGGTCTGGTTGAAAGAATCGGGATGGAAAATGCGCGGATTACATACAAAACAGCGGCTGATACCCTCGAGGAACAGGACGCCATCGCTGACCACGAGGCAGGCCTTTCCAGGATGTTGTCTATGTTGACTGACCCAAATACCGGGGTGCTCAGTAGTACCGACGAGGTACAGGCGGTCGGCCACCGGGTCGTTCACGGAGGGAGCAGTTTTTCAGAGACGACCATCATTACCGAACAGGTCAAGGACAAAATCAAGGAATTGTATTCTTTGGCACCCCAGCACAATCCAGCCAACTACCAAGGGATTGAGGTGGCGGAGAAAATGTTTCCCCAGGCTACCCAACTCGCAGTATTTGACACCGCTTTTTACCAAAGTATACCGCAAACTGCCTATCAATACGCCATTCCTACCAGGTTCCTGACTGAACACAATATCAGGAAATACGGCTTTCACGGTACCAGTCACAAGTATGTATCGGAAAAAGCCATTGAATGGCTGGGGACATCCACTTCCAATATCATCAGCATCCATTTGGGGAATGGTTGCAGTATGTCTGCCATCAAAGATGGGCAGTGTATAGATACCACCCTTGGCTTTGGCCCTGTTACAGGCCTGATTATGGGCACCAGGTGCGGTGATATTGACCATGCCATTCTGGTATACCTGGTCAAGCATTTGGGCTATTCCCTAGAAGAAGTCAATCAGTTATTGCAAGCTGAAAGTGGCATGTTGGGCCTTACTGGTTACAGTGACCTACGCGATATAGAAGCCGCAGCCGCTGAAGGTGATAAGGCTTGTCAACTGGCCCTGGAGATGAGTGCCTACCGAATCCGGCAATACATCGGAGCCTATACAGCCTCTCTCAATGGTTTGGACGCCCTGGTATTTACCGCCGGTATTGGAGAAAATTCCGAGCTCATCCGCCAATTGGTCTGTAGGGAGCTCGATTGTTTTGGTATTTCACTCGACTCGGAAAAGAACCGGATACCTGCCAAGGGTATCAGGGAAATTCAAGCAGCAGCGTCCAGGGTTCGGATCCTGGTCATTCCCACCAATGAAGAGTTGGAAATCGCCCGGCAGTCCTACGCCCTAATTGCGAATACATAATCATAAAAAAACCCTGATAATTTCAGGGTTTTTTCTTAGTCAATTGAAAAATCGTTGGGATCTTTGTTAAAGGAGGCTTAGCGAAGTCCACCCGTCATATCCGCCGGTTTTACCCAAGCATCGTACTCTTCAGCAGTCACATAGCCCAGTCGTATGGCCTCTTCTTTTAGGGTCGTTCCGCGGGTATGGGCGCTGTTGGCAATTTCAGCTGCTTTGTAATAGCCAATTTTGGTATTCAAGGCAGTAACCAACATCAGTGAATTGTTGACCAGTTCATCGATGCGTTGCTGGTTGGGTAGGATGCCCGAAGCGCAGTGTTTCTCAAAACTGATACAAGCATCTCCCAACAGTCTTGCAGACTGGAGGAAATTGGCGGCCATCATGGGTTTAAATACGTTTAGTTCGTAGTGTCCCTGGGTGCCGCCTACGGTGATGGCCACATCGTTCCCCATGACCTGTGCACAGACCATGGTAATGGCTTCTGCCTGGGTAGGATTTACCTTTCCGGGCATGATAGAACTACCAGGTTCATTGGCAGGAATGATAAGCTCTCCAATACCAGAGCGCGGACCGGAAGCCATCAGGCGTATGTCATTGGCAATCTTGTTAAGGGAAACAGCCAATTGTTTTAGGGCACCATGACTTTCCACCAGGGCATCATGGGCTGCCAGGGCTTCAAATTTGTTCTCTGCGGTCACAAAAGGCAGTCCGGTAAAGGTGGCTATTTTTTCGGCCACCAATACATCATAGCCTTTGGGTGTATTTAGCCCGGTGCCCACTGCCGTTCCTCCAAGTGCAAGTTCGGCCAGGTGAGGCAACGTGTTTTTCAAGGCTTTCAGTCCGTGGTTTAATTGAGAAACATAGCCAGAGAATTCCTGTCCGAGTGTCAATGGGGTTGCATCCATCAGGTGGGTCCTGCCAATCTTTACCACCTCTTTAAAAGCCCCTGCTTTTTCCGAGAGGGTGTCTCGTAAGCGTTCGATGCCTGGTATGGTTGTTGCTACCAGCTTCTTATAGCAGGCGATATGCATACCGGTGGGAAAGGTGTCGTTGCTCGATTGTGACTTGTTTACATCGTCATTGGGCTGTATGGTTTTCTCTCCTTCCCCAATTACTTTCCCGGCGAGCTCGTGGGCACGGTTGGCAATGACTTCGTTACAGTTCATATTGCTTTGGGTACCTGAACCGGTTTGCCAAATAACCAATGGAAATTGATCCTGGTGCTTTCCGGCAAGGATTTCATCACAGACCGCTGCGATTAGGTCCCTTTTTTCTTCTGACAAAACGCCCAGCTCACAATTGGCATGGGCAGCGGCTTTTTTTAGGTAGGCGAACCCTTCTATAATCTCCATGGGCATGGATGCCTCAGGGCCTATTTTAAAGTTGTTTAGGGAACGTTCTGTCTGGGCCCCCCAATACTTGTCTGAAGGGACTGATACCGTTCCCATGGTGTCTTTTTCGATTCGGTGTTTCATGGTAGCTACTTTTTGTGTTATTGCTTCGGTTGGTCCTGTTGCCGGAAGGCGAAGGGCACATTCACCCGTGTGATTTTAAGGGTTATTCATACCGAAATTCCTAGGTCTTTTAAGCGTAGGTAAAGGTAAGGATTCTCTTAGTTTAATTACTCATTTGTCATAAAATTCTTCCTGGGGTAAATAGGCCTGCTAAGGCAGGGAGCGTAGGGCGTGAAAAAAAAAGCTTAGAAATCGGTAGATTTAAAAATAAATGATATTTTTGTAGCAGATTAAAAAAAGCGTATTCAAACGATGGATTTATCACAGTTTTCAGGATTTTTAGTTTTTCTAGCCGTTTTCACGATGGGATTTTGGCTAATGATTTTCTTGCTAACCTTTGTCATTCCTTATTGGTTGGTAGGGTATTTTAAGGAAGCTTGGAAATACAGAAAGGCTGGTTCTGAGCCTGCGAAAAAGCCCTGAGACGCTTCTTTTTTGATTTTCTTTGTGCAGTTGTTTAACGGCGCAGTACCCCTTGTATTTTTTATAGCAGTGTTTTTACCCGTTCCGGCGGACGTCCTATTAGAGCGGTATCCTTATGAACCACGATGGGTCTTTCGATGAGTTTGGGATGGTTTACCATGGCCGTTATCAAGGCGTCATCGGAAAGCGCCTTACCCTTAAAGTGGCTTTTCCAGATAGCTTCGTTTTTACGGATCAGGTCTATGGGTGCGATGCCCATTAAGGAAATCAAGTTCGCCAGTTCTGTCTTAGAAACCGGTTGTTTTAGGTAATTAATAACCTGTACTTCCACGTCGCTTTCCTGCAGAATGCTTAGGGCTTGTCGGCTTTTACTACATCGTGGGTTGTGATAGATTTTCATCGGGGCTGTTGTTTAATAAGGAATATAAATCTGATGCAAGCTGTGTGGGATCCTGACAGTGGATTCCGTGTATACCAATCTCTTTGGCGGCCATTATATTGTCTAGGTTATCATCGATAAAAACCGCTGTATCCGCCTCAATATGGTACCTGTCTAATAAAATGTGATAGATTTCAGGAAAGGGTTTCCTGCATTTTTCCTGTCCGGAAACGACTACTCCTTCAAAATTCTTGAAGAAAGGGAACAATTCCAGGGCCTTGTCCCATTTTTCGGCACTCCAGTTGGTCAGGGCGTACACGCGGTATTTTCCACTAGCCTGTAGGTTTTTCATCAGTGATACATTCTCGCGGATCGGCCCAGAAAACATCTGTTCCCAGTGGGTGTAGAACATGCGAATCCAGGTTTCGTATTGGGGGAATTCTGCCACCTTGGTATTGACGGCTTCTTCAATGGTTCTGCCACCGTCTTGTTCAATGTTCCATTCGGAGGTACAGACCGTATCTAGAAACCAGCGAACCTTTTTTTCATCCTTGTTAAAAATTTCA
>JASMME010000369.1 GCA_030748365.1 Lutibacter sp. | reverse complement strand
ATTAAAAAGATACGGGATGGCTTGGGCATTGCATCACTTTTGGAAATCGCCAATCATTCTAGGGGATCATGCGCGTTCGAGAAGCGGCTTGTAACCAAGAGATGATCTCCTGCGGGTCGAAGCAATAGACTTTTAGTAAAAAACAACACATTCAGACAAATATTTGTTAATTATCCATGATTTTTTTGGTCTTTTTGGTCAGTCACTTAGTTTTGTCTGCTTAGAATGCGGATTTATAAATAAAATCGGTCTATCCGCCCATTTGAAATTAAAAAATTTGGCTAATTTTGTTTCCACTAAATACAGCGTTTTGCCATGGCCATACAGATTGAAAAAACAAGCAGTTCAAAAATAGGTACTATCGACTTTGACAACCTAGGATTTGGGGAAGTCTTTACCGACCATATGTTTGAATGCGATTACGAGAACGGCAGCTGGCAAAGTCCTAAGATCAGGCCCTATCAAGCCATTTCCTTTGACCCTTCCGCCAAGGTCTTTCATTACGGACAGGCTGTTTTTGAGGGAATGAAAGCCTACAAGGATGCCCAGGGAACTATTTGGTTGTTCCGACCAGATCAGAACCAGGAACGCATTAACAAATCGGCAGAGCGCCTCGATATGCCGGCTTTCCCAAAGGACTATTTCTTTGAAGGACTGACTACCTTACTAAAAATGGACAGCGAATGGATCAAGCAAGGAGAAGGCAGTGCGCTCTATATCCGTCCCTTTGTCATTGCTACCGAAAATGGCGTGTCGGCTTCGAGCTCCAACAAGTATAAATTTATGATTATTTGCGCGCCGGTAAAGAGCTATTATACCGGAGAGTTACGGGTAATCTTTGCAGACACCTATAGCAGGGCCGCCAATGGCGGAACTGGTTTTGCCAAGGCTGCAGGGAACTATGCCGCCTCTTTTTATCCCATGAAACTGGCCGCCAATGAGGGCTACCAGCAAATCGTGTGGACTGATGCTGCCAAACACGAATTTTTAGAAGAAGCGGGGACCATGAATATTTTTTTCAGGGTGAATGACACCCTGATTACTGCACCGACCAACGACCGTATCCTAGATGGTGTAACCCGTAAAAGTATTATTGAACTGGCCAAAAGTGAAGGTATTGAGGTAGTGGTAAGGAATGTACGGGTCTCTGAAATCGTGGAGGCGGCCCGTAAGGGTATACTGCGCGAGATGTTTGGGGCAGGAACAGCGGTGGTGGTGAGTCCTATTGCTGGTTTTACAAACAAAGGGGAAAATTTTGAATTGCCCGTACTTGAGCATAGTTATGCCTCTCTGATAAAG
>JASMME010000368.1 GCA_030748365.1 Lutibacter sp. | reverse complement strand
AAAGGGCCCATAGGACCGCCCCTCTTTATATGGCAGTTCGGGCAATTGCGGGGGCGTATAGACCACCGTGGCAGGTTGGTTGGTGAAAACCGCCATCCGTATCCCGGTTTTGGGGGAGATCAATACCGCTTTTGGCGTGCTTTCCTGCAGTACAAAGGTATCGTCATAACCGGTAAAATCAGGCCGGCCGATTTGGGTGAGTTTAGCGCGGTCAAACCGACTGTTCTGGGTTGGTAACAGCTTGCCGGAAGGCAACAACTGTTCGGAAACCTCCAGGTAGTGGGCTGCCTTGATCATCAACTGGTGGCCAGTAATAGAACCCGTCCCTTCCAGGTTGTAATAGGCATGATTGGTTAGGTTGACAGGACTGGGCTGGTCGGTCTGTGCTTGGTAGGTAATATGCAGGGCATTGTCTTCTGTCAGCTGGTAAGTAACCATCACTTCCAGGTTGCCGGGATAGCCCTCTTCCATATGTGGGCTGTGGAGACCCAAGCTAACCGAGGGGTTGGTATCCTGGTTAAGGGAGCGGACCTCCCAAAACCTGCTATCAAAACCGCGCTTACCGCCGTGGAGGTGTACCCCGTTTTCGTGGTAGATGGGATAGGTCTTGCCTTGTAGGGTAAACTGACCGCCGGCAATCCTACCGGCATAGCGCCCGATGGAACTCCCCAGGCAGGGATGCGGGCTGTTGTAATAATCGCTGGCTTTCTCCAGACCGACCACCACAGGTACCAGGTTTCCTTCGCGGTCGGGCACTTGTAGGTCCATAATCGTGGCCCCGTAATTGCATAGCTGTAATGCCATTCCGTTTGCATTGACCAGCCTGATTACTTTAAGTTGTTTTGTCATCACACAAAAATAGGGCTTTTATAGAAAGCGTAGGGCAAGCTTTTGCAAATTGATCATTCTTTGACAATCTTATAAAGGGTGGTCGAGTTGCCCACCTTTACAAGGACAAAATACAGCCCACTTTTCAACAGGGAGACATCTACCTGAACAGCCTGTGCTTCCTGCTGGTAATCGACCGTCATCAGGGAACCTACCGCATTGAAAATGGTCAGGTCAACAAGGGGCAAATCGGCCCGGTGCTGAATGGTTAGTACTGACTGTACTGGGTTGGGATAAGCTGAAAGGAAAACCTCCTTCTCTTCTTTAATATAGCTTTCTAAAAATAATGGAATCTCAAATCCGTAGTAGACCCCTTCTGCCCCGGAGGGTCCGACCAGAGGAAGACCTATTGTTTGTGATACCAAATGACTTTTTTCCTGGACAGAAGCTGCAGGGAAATCGCTTTTATACAAGATTTGAGACCTTAC
>JASMME010000367.1 GCA_030748365.1 Lutibacter sp. | reverse complement strand
AGGTGATTTGTGAAAAGATAGAAGAAATAAAAGGGGGCAATCCCTGGGTAGAAAGTGTGCCGGAAGCCAGGTTGATTGCTGCGTGTTGGTAATTGCAGGCAAGCCCGTCATTTTCCGGTTCTTCGATCACACCGAGTGCTGCCACACCGCTCTGGTAGGTTGCTGAGAGTGATCGGTATATTTTACGATCAGGTCCTAACTGCAAGGCCCCTCTGTATAGGTTTCTGTCATCGATGAGCTTGATAGACGCTTGTATGGCGGCAGGCGTAGGCAAGCCTACATCAAATTGATAAAGGCTTGACCAGTGATCACTCCAAGGCTCATTTCCATCTACGTAGTGATCATTGGAAGCGTGTACATAGAGCTTCTCACTGTTTGCCGAAAATTCAGCACCATAAGGTTCCGTTCCGTTACCTCCTGTAAGGGGAAGGCTTATTTCATTGGTGACCAGCCCTGTACTTTTGTCGAAATCGTAGACCAAAAGACCACCCTCACGCATATGTGCGATGGCGATTTTCTCCCCATTAGGGGTGATTTTTAAATAGCCCCTTCTGCTATCACCACTGTCGTATGCTACGTTGGATATGACGGGCGTACCCGACAACACCCCACTGTTGTCTACCTTATAAGCGTAAAAGGAATTGGAAACATAGGAAAGGACCCAGTATGTTTCACAGTCAGCCCCCCTGGTAGCTGCGACTTTTTCGGACCATGCTGAGGCATTTCCATCATTTAGGTCTACCGGACCAGCAATGACATCCCCCAATCCACTATCGGCATCCATATCGATGGTATAGTAATAAAAACCATAGTCGTCATTATCAAAATCTGCGCCCACCGTAAAAAGGTAATAAATGCTATTACTCCCGGGCTTTGGGATAATCATAGCTGATTGAGAACTGGAGGCATTTCCTTTTAAGTTGGTTCCATTGGGCATGACGCCGTGGTCTTTGTTCCACACCGTACTACCGTCTGAATAAAAAAGTAGGTTTCCATTCGCATCTGAAAAAGAAGAGCAGCCTTCACGGGTGTTCAGTTGACCGTCATCTAGGGGAATAGGACCTCCATTATTAAAATCCAAGCCAGCATTTTCCCCAAAATACCAGAAGTTTGCCTCTTTTTGGCCATATGCGTTTGGTATGGAAAATAGCAAGACCAATGACAGGATTTTTGTCATGGAAGAAAATTGCTTGCTAAAATTTGAATATATATACATCCTATTTATTGTCAATGATTACCGTCTAATCAAGCTAAAATGCCCTTTTCTAATTCTTGTGTTTCCTTGTTGGTCTATAAGTTCAGCACTGAACCAATAATC
>JASMME010000366.1 GCA_030748365.1 Lutibacter sp. | reverse complement strand
AGAGTGAAAGTTATATCCTTAAGAGCATGAACAGTCTCTCCCTTTAGAGATTTGAATATCATATTTACTTTTTGAGAAACTAGATCACTCATAGAAATAATATATTAAAATTTTTATTAAAAAAATAGGCATGACTTCAAAAGAGGAAAGAAAAATCCGCGAAAAATTCAATCAAAAAACCTGGAACGAGATAAAGACCAATGACTCTTGGGCTATTTTTAAGATTATGGCCGAGTTTGTGGAAGGCTTTGAAAGATTGAGTAAAATAGGCCCCTGTGTCAGTGTTTTCGGATCGGCCAGAACCCAAACCGACCATCCCCATTACCAACTGGCTGAAAACATCGCCTATGCCCTGACCAGGAATGGGTATGGCGTGGTTACCGGCGGTGGCCCGGGAATTATGGAAGCAGCCAATAAAGGCGCCCACCGCGGTAAGGGTATCTCGGTAGGGCTCAATATTGATCTTCCGTTTGAACAGCATGACAACCCTTATATCGACTCAGATAAAAACCTGGATTTCGATTACTTTTTTGTCAGAAAGGTGATGTTTGTCAAATACTCACAAGGTTTTGTGGTGATGCCCGGTGGTTTTGGTACGCTGGACGAACTCTTTGAGGCCATTACCCTGATCCAGACGAAGAAAATCGGAAAGTTTCCCATCGTACTGGTCGGAAGAACCTTCTGGAGCGGTCTGTTGGACTGGATTGAAAATACCTTGCTAACAGCGGGAAACATCAGCCAAAAAGACCTAGAGCTAATCTCCATAGTAGATACGGCTGACGAGGTAGTGAAAGTGATTGATGCCTTTTATAAAAAATACAGCCTACGTCCTAATTTTTAACGGATGACAGTGTGAAGAAAGGACTTGTACACTTATTGTTACTAAGCGCTGGACTGTGCTATACCGCCCATTCACAGACAAACGCCATCCGTATAAAAGCCCAGCTGGATACCGACAGCCACACACTTGATATACAGCAGCAGATCGTTTTTCACAACAAGGCCTCAGTTAGCTTAACAGCGCTCTACCTTCACAACTGGCCCAATGCCTTTAAAGACAGCCATACCCCCCTGGCCAAAAGATTTGTGGAAGACCATAAGAAGTCTTTTCAATTCAGTAAAGAAAAACACCGTGGACATACTAAAATTATGTACCTGTCCGCTGCTGGTCAGCCTGCAGCTTGGGAAGTTCCAAGAGCCAGTCCAGACCTGTTGAAGGTCTTGTTGAACAAGCCCCTAGAACCCTCAGATTCGGTAGTGCTTTCGGCGCAGTATACCGTTAAGATTCCCCGGGACCGTTTTACCCACTACGGGGTAGCCAACAATCAATATCAGTTGAGATAC
>JASMME010000365.1 GCA_030748365.1 Lutibacter sp. | reverse complement strand
GGTGTGGGTAAGGGTTAGAAGGTCTCATTAAAAGTGTCAGAAATCTCTTCGTATCCTCAAGCTGCCGTTGTACCTTGGCAACCGTTTGGAGACAGGATGCTATCTACAGCGAAGCCAGCGAGAGGAGAAATGCGTGAGAGATATCGATCTATTTCAGATGGCATTGGGTTTGATGCCCCCTTGGTTTGTGGATCGCAGTGAATTTGATGCCCAGGAGAAGCGACTGGACCTTTATATTGATTTTCTCAGAGGCGGTCGGTTCGCGTGTCCAGAATGTGGTCAAGCCGACTGCTCTGCCTATGACAGTGAAGAGAAGACCTGGCGGCATCTGAACTTTTTTGAGCACGAGACCTACCTTCACGCTCGCACCCCTCGGGTTGACTGTCCTTTGTGTGGGGTCAAGCAGGTAGGGGTTCCCTGGGCTAGAGCCGATAGTGGATTTACCCTTTTGTTCGAAGCCTTCATCATGGCCTTGGCAAAAGAGATGACCGTCAATGCAATTGCCCGGTTGGTGAACGAACACGATACCAGATTATGGCGCATCCTCCATCATTATGTGGAAAAGGCCCGAAGTGAACAGGACTATTCAGACGTCGAAAAGGTTGGGGTAGACGAAACCTCCAGTAAACGGGGTCACAACTACATCACGACCTTTGTCGATATGGCACAATCGAAGGTGCTTTTTGCCACGCCGGGGAAGGACGCGGGCACATTGACAGCCTTCCAGGAAGACCTGAAGGGGCATGGGGCAAGTCCAGAGCAGATCAAAGAGGCCTGCTGTGATATGTCCCCCGCATTCATTTCGGGGATCGAGGAGACCTTTGAAAACACCCAGATTACGTTTGACCGTTTCCACGTGATGAAAATCATCAACAACGCAGTCGACCAAGTCCGAAGAGAAGAGCAAAAGGATCGTCCTGAACTCCAGAAAAGTCGCTATGTCTGGCTGAAAAATCCAGAGCATCTTACCCTTAAACAACAAGCCGTTTTTGAAAACCTGAACGTGAAGAAGCTCAACCTGAAAACAGCCCGTGCTTATCAGATCAAACTCAGCTTCCAGGAATTATACAATCAACCCAAAGCCCTTGCAGAAACCTTCCTCAAAAAATGGTATTTCTGGGCGACACACAGCCGGTTACAGCCTATGATCGATGCAGCATATACGATCAAAAACCACTGGCACGGTGTCTTGCGCTGGTTTGACTCCAGAATCTCAAATGGGATACTGGAAGGGATCAACAGCCTCATTCAAGCTGCCAAAGCCAAGGCCAGAGGATTTCGCTCTACCAGAAATCTGATTACTGTTGTCTATCTCATCGCAGGCAAACTTGATATGAAACTACCCACGTG
>JASMME010000364.1 GCA_030748365.1 Lutibacter sp. | reverse complement strand
ATCTTTCCGGGAATTTTAAAATGGTAGGATGAACAAAATAGCACTGCACTGGCAAATACTGATAGGGATGTTTTTGGGACTGGTTTTTGGACTCCTTATGTTGCAAATTGATGGGGGAAAGGCCTTTTCCTCAGAATTTATAAAACCAATCGGGACAATATTTGTCAAGTTGTTAAAACTCATTGCCATACCGTTGATCCTGGCTTCTCTGATCAAAGGTATTTCTGACCTTAAAGACATCTCCAAATTTAAAAATATTGGTTTTCGTACCATCCTTATCTATGTTTTTACAACTGTTATAGCCATTACGATTGGCCTGCTGCTGGTCAATGTTTTTAAACCTGGTGAGGGTATTTCGGATCAAACCATTGCCAAGTTGACCAATACCTATGCCCAAAATAGCAGTGTACAGGCAAAAATAGCAGAGGCTACGGTGCAGCAAGAACGGGGTTCTTTGCAATTTCTAGTAGACATGGTTCCCGACAACGCTTTTCACGCCCTTAGCAATAATAAGTTGATGTTGCAGGTTATTTTCTTTGCCATTTTTCTCGGTATTTCCATGCTTTTGATTGGTGAAAAGGCTGCCGCGCCTCTTAAAAAACTCTTTGATTCCCTAAACGACGTGGTACTCAAAATGGTGGACCTTATCATGCTGACCGCTCCGGTAGCTGTTTTTGCACTGCTGGCCAATGTCGTAGTCTCTTCCGGTGATCCCGATATCTTACTGGCCTTGGTCAGGTATACAGGTGTGGTGGCACTTGGACTGGTATTGATGATTGTTTTCTACTGCATCACGGTGGCTACTATTATCAAAAAGAATCCTTTCTGGTTTTTAAAAGAGATCAGCCCGGCGCAATTACTGGCCTTTTCTACCAGTAGCTCTGCGGCCACGCTTCCCGTAACCATGGAACGTGTAGAGGAACACATAGGTGTAGACAAGGAAGTCTCCAGTTTTGTGTTGCCTGTGGGTGCGACCATCAATATGGACGGTACCAGTTTGTACCAGGCAGTAGCAGCTGTTTTTATCGCCCAGGCACTGGCTTTTGACCTCAGTTTTGCAGATCAGCTCACCATTGTATTGACCGCTTTGTTAGCTTCTATAGGCAGTGCAGCTGTACCTGGGGCAGGCATGGTTATGTTGGTCATTGTACTGGAATCTGTCGGGTTTCCTTCTGATAAACTAGCCATTGGACTGGCCCTGATTTTTGCTGTTGACAGGCCCCTGGATATGTGTAGGACGATTGTGAATGTGACCGGTGATGCCACGGTTTCCATGCTCGTTGGCAAGTCTGTCGGAAAACTCGGTAAACCCAAGGTCAAAAATTGGGATGATCACTACGAATCAGTAAA
>JASMME010000363.1 GCA_030748365.1 Lutibacter sp. | reverse complement strand
GTTTCGTATTAGGGGCAACTTGGTACCCGGGTTATGACAAAGTAGCTAAAAAGATATAAAAAATTCCAACAGGTTCCTCAGTCTGTTGACGGTTCTTGTGCCCTCAGCCCGTCTACAAGCCCTTTCCAGACCATCCTCAACTTGCGAAAACGCCCACGCAAGAGGAAATACAGGGTATAGCCCGTCCATTTAAGGAGCTGGTAGGCCCAGGCCCCCGGACGGTTGATCCAGCCAGGGTGTTTGCGGAGCAGGTAAAGGTGGTTCCGTATGTTTAGGTAATGGGAAAAAGCGGGTAGGCTGCCTTCTGTGCGGTCGTGGTTTTGCTTGGCACTCCCGGCGGCATGGTGGTATATGATGCTCTCAGGGACAACTCCCAGGCGGTGGCCCTGGGCCCGCATCCGCAGGGACCAGTCTACATCTTCAAAATAGGCAAAAAAAGCATCGTCGAGCGGGCCGATCTCTTCCAGTATAGTGGATCGGACCAATATACAACAGCCGGTAATCCAATCGGTAAAGGGGGCTATCTGGACCTGTTCGGGCTTGCGGCCCTTGTGGCGGGTGAGGGGCAGCCCAAACATGGCGTGGAAATCTCCACCGGCATTCCAAATACGTTTCCGTTTGCCCTGTTCCAGGATCAGGGGTTGTACGGCAGCCAGGGTGGGGTCCGCTTCCAGGCGGGCCAAGAGGGGCGCTAGGAAATCCGGGGACACCTCCGTATCACTGTTGAGGAGCATCAGGTAGTCTGCCTGACCCTGCAGGGCTGCCAGGGCCTGGTTGTTCCCTCCGGTAAAACCGAGGTTGGTCGAATTTTGCACATAGCGACATTGCGGGAAATCAGCCGCCAACCGCGGACCGGAACCATCCTGAGAGGCATTGTCAACCAGAATGATCTCGTAGGGGTGGTAGTCAATACGTGCCAGCTGCTGTAGGCAGCGAAAGGTAAGCTGGTAGGTATTCCAGTTTAGGACGATGATGGCAATCTTAGCGTTGGGCATGGGCTTGGTTTGATAGGAGTAAACTATGTACGGCAACACTGACAAGCTCTGTTAGCAAGAGGGCAATCGCCAGTCCGTAGCCTCCGTAATAATGGCTGCCTGCCAGGGCTGTCAGTAGCATCCACAAGGCGGTGATCCAGGTGGCTTTGTTTAGCAGGTTTTTATTCTCTGTCACCAGGATATGGATCATATTGTGAAAATTCAGCATACTGACAAAGGGAACAAAGGCCAGGAGTTGTAGAATGCCCTCACTATAGGGTACGTAGTCACCGGCCAACAGGTAGATGATCCACCGGGCAGTCAGGGCAACCAAAATTCCTGCAGCCAGGCTTAGCAAAAGGCCGGCACGAAAGAGCCTGCGCAGGGTTTGTCGGTAGT
>JASMME010000362.1 GCA_030748365.1 Lutibacter sp. | reverse complement strand
ATTGATTCCCAGACCGGAAACAGAAGCCCTGGTGGACTGGATCATTCACTCCTCCTGGAAAAAAAGCCCTACAATACTCGACATAGGAACTGGTAGTGGCTGTATTGCGGTATCCCTGGCTAAAAACATTCCTCAGGCAAACGTATACGCGCTGGATATTTCAGCAGGTGCCCTGAAGACCGCCGCCAACAATGCCTCCACTAATCAGGTAAAAGTTCATTTTTTAGAAAGAGACCTCTTAAGTTGCAATGACCTCCCTAAAAGATTTGACATTATTGTGAGCAATCCTCCCTACGTAAGACAGTTAGAAAAAAAACAGATGCAGCAAAATGTACTGGCATACGAACCGGCAAGCGCCCTCTACGTACCTGACAAAAATCCCCTACTCTTTTACAGAAAGATTAGCGAGTTGGCCACCAAACACCTTGATAAAGAAGGTAGCCTATTCTTGGAGATAAACCAGTACCTGGGAAAAGAGACCTGTGAACTTCTTACATCCGTAGGGTTTGCAAACATCGAATTAAAAAAAGACCTCTATAAAGCAGACAGGATGGTTAAGGCACAATTTAAATAAGTATCTTTGCCACATGCGAATTGACATCATAACCGTTTCTCCAGAACTGATTAAAAGCCCTTTTGAACATTCTATCATCAAAAGAGGGATCGATAAAAAATTGGTTGATGTACACTTCCACGATCTGAGAACCTATGCCTTGAACGATTATGGAAAAATTGACGATTACCAGTTTGGAGGAGGAGCCGGTATGGTCTTGATGATTGAGCCCATAGACAAATGCATCGCTGCACTGACCTCACAAAGAACCTACGATGAGATCATCTACCTGACCCCTGATGGGGAAACGCTTAACCAACAGACGGCCAACCAACTTTCCCTGCAAAAGAACATCCTACTCTTGTGCGGACATTACAAAGGGGTAGACCAACGTGTCCGAGACCTCTTTATCACCCGTGAAATATCGATTGGAGACTATGTACTAAGTGGCGGTGAATTGGGAGCAGCTGTACTCTGCGACAGTATTATTCGACTCATTCCAGGCGTAATCGGTGATGAAACCTCCGCCCTGACAGATTCCTTTCAAGACCACTTGCTTTCCCCACCTGTATACACCCGCCCCGCCAAATATAAGGGGGCTGAGGTACCAGAAATACTCTTATCAGGCAACTTCCCAAAGATCGAGGAATGGAGGGCCACACAGGCGCTACAACGAACCAAAAAAATAAGGCCTGATTTGTTGGAAGAGTAATATTTTTAACTAAATTTGCACTCGCAGAAATTAACCGCTGACGAGAATCGTGAATGTTGATTACTGAAAACCCCATTAAAGACAAACAATGGAACAGCTATTAAAATTTGTACAGGACGAATTTATCGAGAAAAAAGAATTTCCTCATTT
>JASMME010000361.1 GCA_030748365.1 Lutibacter sp. | reverse complement strand
CAATGGGGGTTTAGCCCCAGCACCCATAAAATTGTGAAAAGATGATAAAAAGATTGTTATGTATAGGCTTATTTTTCGTACAAATTCTCTACGGTCAGGAGCCCTTACCGGATAAAGACCTGAAAGTAGGGCTTGTGCTCAGTGGTGGTGGGGCCAAGGGCCTTGCGCATATTGCGGTGTTAAAAGAACTGGAAAAGGCGGGGGTGCGTATCGATTATATCGGTGGCACCAGTATGGGCGCTATTGTTGGTTCGCTCTATGCGTCGGGCTATGGTGCAGACCAGCTGGATTCTATTTTTAGAACCATCGATTTTTACAAGCTTCTGACAGATGAGCTGCCTCGCAAGGCAAAACCGTTTTACGAAAAAGAAGTGGGTGAAAAATATGTACTGACTTTGCCGATAAAAAATGAAAAAGTGGGTATTCCCGTAGCAGTATCTGAGGGGCAAAACGGGCTCAATCTCCACACCAGGCTTACCCAACATGTCAGTAATATCAGTGATTTCAGTAAGCTACCTATTCCCTTCCTCTGTGTGGCTACTGACTTGGAAACCGGCAAGCAGGTGGTGCTTACAGAGGGGTTTTTACCCATGGCTGTCAAAGCAAGTGCTTCGTTCCCTACCCTTTTGTCGCCAGTTGAGATCGATGGCAAGCTCCTTTCGGATGGGGGCATCGTGAATAATTTCCCGGTAGAGGAGGTACGGGAAATGGGGGCAGACCTTATCATCGGGGTCGATATTCAAGGGACTCTTTATGAAAAGTCAAGCTTGGACTCGGCCGTCAAAATACTGAACCAGGTAGTGGGCTTCCAGCTTTATCAGACCCTTGATTATAAATACGACCTGGTAGATGTGTTGATCCAGCCTGCGATGGATAGCTACCATGTGGTTTCCTTTGATAAAATCGATGAAATCATGGAGGCTGGCACTTTGGCAGCACAGGCAAAACAAGATTTATTAAAGTCGGTGGCCAGTCGTCAGCATTCCCCGTCCCCAAGGACCATTGATCCTACACGGGTTCCAAAATTCCGTATCAACGAGGTAGCGATCGCGGGTATCGAAAACTATACAAGACCTTATATCCTTGGGAAAATGAACCTCAGAACCAGGGACAGTATCAGCTACCAAAAGCTGATTGCCAGTATCGAAAGTTTGTACGGTACAGGGAATTTTGAGAGCGTCCAGTATCGAATTGCGGATAAGGCCGGGGGCAATGTCTTACAAATGAAATTAAAGGAACGTGCCGTGACCAGTTTTTTTCAGCTAGGGCTTCACTATGACGACCTGTATAAAACAGGCATACTCCTCAATGGCTTGTCTAAGCACCTGTTGTTAAAGAATGATGTTGTCTCTGCAGACCTCGTACTGGGCGATAATGTGCGCTACCAATTCAATAATTTTATTGATAATTGTTTTCGTTGGAGTG
>JASMME010000360.1 GCA_030748365.1 Lutibacter sp. | reverse complement strand
AGTGCCGGAAAGGGAAAAGCCAAAGTGATTACTGCGGAAAAGGGAATTATTTCCTCTGATGAAGGCAGTAAGTATATGGAAATTAGCCTGGAGAACGGCTTTTATTTTGAGGAACATATCCTAAAAAATGCCTCCGCAAAAGAACGAAAAAGGGTACCGGCCTCAAAGGCTCGTTTTAAAAAATACACCCTCAATATCGATATCTCCTCCTTCAATGATGATAAGGATCTCGACAATGAAAGGGTCAAAGAACACCACGGCATGCTGAGCATCCAACAACTCAGCGATATATCCAAGGAAAAGAAAGTAGCATTCGATCAGGATGTAAGCAATAGGGCCACCACTTTCTTCCAGACACTAGAGGTGAAACAATTGCATCGCTATCACGACAGTGTACGGATAGGTCTGACACCTGTGATCTTAGATAATTTCGTACCAAAAAACAAACGCCTGGTTATTGACCAGGCCCTCCAACTCTTAAAAAGACTTGAAACCAATAATAAGAACAATCGAAAGGTATTCAAGAGTAAAAGAAAATTGCTGAACCTCTATGATTTTGAATACCACTACCGAATTTCTTTTTCCCTGGCCTGCCTGGTACTCTTTTTTATAGGAGCACCGCTGGGGGCAATTATCAGAAAGGGTGGTTTTGGACTTCCTATGGTCTTGGCTATCTTTGTTTTCGTAACCTACTTCTTTATCATGCAACTGGGAAAAAACTTAGCTGAAGAAAGTGCCATCTCCGCGATAATGGGAAGCTGGTTGGCTACTTTTATCATGCTTCCAATCGCTTTTCTATTAACCAGAAGGGCTACCAGAGGGATGTCTATCGTGAATATTGACAATGCCTTAAATAAAATCAGAACTGCTTTCGGTACTTTTAAAAAATAATGCGTACAAATAAACATGGAAAAATTGACAAATAAAATCAAATTGGACACCATCGGGGAAGCCATTGAGGAGATCAAACAGGGGAAAGTAGTGATCGTGGTGGATGATGAGAATCGGGAAAATGAAGGGGATTTCATCGGAGCCGCAGAAAAGGTAACACCTGAAATGATCAACTTTATGGCCACCCACGGAAGGGGACTAATTTGCGCCCCTATCACTGAGGGTCGTTGTAAGGAATTGGAACTAGACCTAATGGTTGGCCTCAATACAGACCCATTGGGAACCGCATTTACCGTGAGTATAGACTATAACGGAACCGGTACTTCTACCGGTATTTCTGCCAGCGACCGAGCCATGACCGTACAATCACTGACCCAGCAAGACACCAAGCCCCATGACCTGAGTAGACCGGGTCATATCTTTCCGTTAAAAGCCAGGGAAGGCGGCGTTTTACGTAGAACCGGACATACAGAAGCAGCCATTGATTTGGCACGTCTGGCAGGACTAGAACCCGCTGGCGTAATCGTGGAGATCATG
>JASMME010000035.1 GCA_030748365.1 Lutibacter sp. | reverse complement strand
CATAATGATAGAGACTTAGAAAAGATAGCTGAAATAAATGCCGATGACTGGAAAGGTTATACTGCAGATGGCAGTCAGCTTAAAGGGAACAAAGCGCACATCGAAGTGTTAGACAACTGGTTTAAAACGGCCAATCCAAGATGGGAAATAAAATGGATGATTGCCAACGCAGCTGAAAATGAAGATGGTGTTTTAACACAATGGTTAACAACTGGAAATGATTACTTTGATACAGATCAAAACGGCAATGAGATATTTCAACATAACATTCACGATATTAAATTTGTTGATGGTAAAATAAAAGAAATTTATGTGTACAGTAGAGAGAAAGCAAAAGATTCATCGGACTTTTCATACTAAGCCACAGGCCTATATTTCTAATTTATGGTTAGCGTCCATGAGGAAGGGCAATGGACAATCTTAAAACGCTGATATTTTACAGCGTAGCCGCTAACTTTTTCTCTTCCGAATTCGCGTAATTTAAATCCCAATCAAGCAATTTATCTTCCATTATTTTTTTATATAAAAATGGGGTAAGTAATACAAGGTATAGCATTGATAGATAACCATAAGGGGCCATTGGTGCATTTTCAGGACATGGGTGAAGTTCCCAAAACTTCAACCTGGCAAGTCTGTGATGATCAGAATGCCTGGTTACATTATACAAGTATATGCTACTCATAAAATGATTCGAGTTCCAGGAATGCCTCATGTGAACCCGTTTTCCCCCTTCTCGAACCAACCCATAATGTTCAACATAATTGATGGCTTCTAAAAATACTTTTGCTACGAGTGCACAGATCATAAAGCACAATACCCCCACGCCGCCACTAATAGTAAAAACGACAATGGCGATGAAGAGACTTCTTAGATAACCAATAAGCATCCTGTTATAAAAACCAACAGGTCTATGCCCAACCCTTCTTAAACGGGTCAATTCAATTTTCCAGCCATCAATATGCTCTCTAAAGACCGCATTTACAATAAATAAATAAATGTTTTCTCCCCTTTTAGCGGAGGCCGGATCTTCGGGAAGACAGGCGTTTTTATGATGGCCATAGACATGTTCAATGGCAAAAGTACAATCACAAGAAAAAGCAAGCAACCAGTTTCCTACCAACATATCAAATGTATTGTTTACTCTATGCGTTAACTCATGGCCAGGAACGGTGCCGAGCACGCCAATAAACAAGGAGGTTTGAATTATTAAAGCGCATTGGTCAATTGTATTAAAAGAATGGCTAAGAGGGTTAAAATCAGGGTATAGATAGGCGTCTATACTATTGCCATACCAAGGGGATACATCAGGGCTAAAAATGGCGGTAATGACCATTACTAAAACAACTAAAATAGGCAGGTTTATATAGATAGATAAATTCAATATGCCCGGGTATGAAAATTGTTGGATCTCTTTATCCCTGGGAAGAATAGCATCCCCCACGATAATAAATAATGAAAAGCCAATTAAAAAAAAGGTCGGGTAGTATTCCCCCATTGACAGGATTGCTAAAAAAAGAATACTTGAAAACGCAGGCAAAAAATGTTTGAGGTATTTCAACATAACTGTAGGCTTGGTTTTTATCTATTGCATTGCTTTCAGGTTTTTAATTTGACAGCTTGGGGCAACAATACCGATTCCACAGCCCTAATAATCTACACTATTAAAATGTGTTCTTTGTATTGTTATGCGGTCCTTATACCATTTCAAATATAAGAAAAAACAAGGTCAATTAATAGTCGGTTCTGGCTTACAACGGCGAAACACTTTTTAAAGTAAATAACACAAAAAGCTATTATTCAATGGGTTGTGATTGAAAACAATTTGTATCTTTACTACTTAACACCAAATCATCGTAAAATGAAAAAATCAATAATTATAGTAATTTCAATGGTAATTGCCAGCTGTTCCCAACAAGCAAGTCAGGATTGTAAATCATTGGAAATGGCAAAATCAACCCTTGAAAGAGACCTTAAAATGTACGCGACAGTGTGGGAAGAAGTATTTGAGAAAAGGGATATAGAACTCGTTACTACGGATGGTTTTGACAGCGAAGTAACGGTAGTAACTTCCACAGGAAATATAACAGGAATCGCCGGTTTTAAAGAGTACTATAATAATTACCTAACCGGTTTTTCCGATGCAGAATTTACAATCATTGATCTATTTGGACAAGGAGACAAATTGGTTAAACATTGGAGTTTTAAAGGCACACACGATGGCGATTTATTCGGAATCCCCGCTACGAATAACAAGGTTGATATAACTGGAACAACCCTTGTGTTAATGAAAAATGGCAAGGTGATTCAAGAAGAAGATTTCTTTGACAATCATTCATTTTTAACCCAGCTTGGCCTGATAGAATAAGAAGCGTCCAATACTACCCACTCCACCCAAGGGTGTGTGAATTCTGATAAAATGAAGTATATACTACCCACAAAGCCATCCAATCGGATGGCTTTGTGATGCAATATCAGCCCTGCAATGCTATTGGTAGGCCCTTTTTTATTCAGCAGCGGCTTCAGCCAATGCCAGTTCGGCCATCATTTTGGCGGGGTCAAAGTGATGCCATTCCTGTATTATTTTGCCATCTGCCCATTCAAATCCAATATGAACGGGTATCTCAATGGTCTCACCACTCGCTTTGCCTGTAGCGCTCCAGGTAAACCATGTCTGTGTATAGGTTGTTTCCGGATAGCCAGCGTTGGGAGGGTAGGTTATGCTTTGGACCCAGACCCCAAGGTCTTCTTGCTCCTCCTCTCCAAAATGCATAGAAATATTGTCAAAGTTTTCGTGTTGGGCGGTAATGAGCGCAGCGATATCCGCTATCCCTGAAGCCTCCGTACTGTTTAAATAAATTTTTAGGGCTGGCGACCACAAAGACTTAAGCCCTTCGAGATCATTGTTCAAATAATTTTGATAATGTGCCCTGACAGCGTTTGATCGTTCGTCGTCAAAAGTGACCACCACACCATTTGTTTGGTTACAGCCTATAAACAAGACCGACAATACAATGAATACAATGTTTTTCATGATAGAAAGTTTTTTGGTTAGGTTGTCTAAGGTATGATAAATGAACGCCCTGTACAACTAATAGGCGGTAGAACCTTTGATTGTCAATGGTATATAAAAAGGAGGTGTGAAGGAGCACAGGCCAATATTAGGGCAAAACAAAGATTTGAAACCGCCTTTTTTTGTTGTTGTAACCATCAATGTTGACAAGATTATACGTCGTTTCATTAAATGGACTATATTTATGGAATGAGGCCAACAAATGTATAGAAACCCCCACGCACTCAAAACACCCTATATTGAAAACTAAAAAAATCGGCCTGTTTCTGGGCCCTGTTCTATTCTTCCTAGTCCGGTACACCCTTCATTTGGAGGGGCTTTCTGACCATGGAAATGCGGTACTTGCTGCCACCTTATGGATTGCTACTTGGTGGATTACCGAGGCCATACCCATAGCGGCAACCGCCTTATTACCCATCGTCCTTTTTCCTTTAACCGGCGCCCTGGCCTTGTCTGAAACCACGGCTTCCTACGGTCACCGGTATATATTTTTATACGTGGGTGGCTTTATTTTGGCCATTGCCATTGAGAAGTGGAACCTACACAAACGCATTGCCTTAAACATCATAAAACGGATAGGGTCCGACCTTACAAACATCATTTTGGGCTTTATGCTCGCCACCGCTTTTCTATCGATGTGGATATCGAACACAGCAACTGCAGTGATGATGTTGCCCATTGGTATTGCCATCATAAAGCAAGTGAAAGACCTAAAAAGCACCCCGGAAGATGAGCGTGCGATCTTTGGAAAGGCCCTGATGCTCTCCATAGCCTTCAGTGCGTCTATTGGCGGTTTGGCCACCTTAATCGGCACCCCACCCAACCTTGTCTTTGTAGGTGTCTTGCAGGAATTGTATGGCATAGAAATAAGTTTCTTTGATTGGTTTGTTTTTGGCTTGCCCATATCGGTGATCCTGCTTTTTATTTCCTGGGTATACCTGACCAGGGTCGCTTTTACATTTAGAAAAAATAAATTTTTAGGTGGGCGAAAAGAAATAGACCAGCAACTGAAAGCGCTGGGTAAGATCGGTTATGAGGAAACCCTTGTGTTCCTCGTTTTTGCCCTGACGGCACTGGCCTGGATTACCAGGTCCTTTTTTCTCAATCGGTTTTTTCCTGCCTTGGATGATACGATCATTGCGCTAATCGCCGGGCTAAGCCTGTTTTTGCTCTCTGCAAAATCACCTGGCCAGGTAAAGAAACTAATCCACTGGGAAGACGCGGTCAAACTGCCCTGGGGCATACTGTTGCTTTTTGGAGGTGGCTTGGCCATTGCTCAAGGCTTTCAGTCCAGTGGACTTGCTACCTGGATTGCCGAGCAGATGTTGCAATTAAACGGATTTTCTATACTGATGATCCTTTTGACAGTGATTGCCGTGGTTAATTTTATGACAGAAATCACCTCTAACCTGGCCACAACCGCCATGCTGTTACCCATTTTGGCACCGGCCGCGGTAATCTTAGATGTACACCCCTACTTGCTGATGGTGGGTGCAACCCTGGCAGCTTCCTGTGCGTTTATGCTTCCGGTAGCCACGCCGCCCAATGCGGTGGTATTTGGTTCCAATTACCTAAAAATAGCTGATATGGTAAGGGTTGGTTTTGTAATGAATATCATCTCCATCATCATCATTTTACTGATGGTCTACTTTGTATTGCCTGATATCTGGCATTTTGACCCTTTTAAAAACCCTTTCGCTACCTAGTCTATGATTGTTCTTAGGTAATTTTTGTCAGCAGGAGAAACCAGCATAGCCGCTACACTACTTTGACCCATTCAACCCCTCCTGGCAAGGAGGGTTTTTTTAATCAAAGGATGTCCTAAAACGACCGGTGATTGCCCTGTAGGAACGCATTGGCCTCCTGTGCTGTAAATGCGGAGCTCGCTTTATCGTAGTGGAGAACCTGTCCGGGAAAGCGCCCGGCAATCACCCCGAGAAGAATGGTTTCAGTCAGCCGTGCGGCATAGTCAAAATCCGCTGAACAGTTCCCATTTCCAAGACAGCTCTCTATAAATTCATGGTAATGTTTGGGGGATTCACGCGCATAATCGCGGATGGCTTCCCCCAGGGTTTCCTCTGTATCATAGGCCTTGATATCGTAGTCAGTATAGGCCCCTTCCACGATCAGTTTGGGAAGTTGCATAAAATGCGGTAAAAGCAACCTTCTTCCGTCTTCTCCGATAAACATAGCCCCTTGTTCTGGAAGGGCTTCCCCTGTAGGTAAGCGCAATTCATCGCTGATTTTCGGCCC
Source organism: Lutibacter sp. (assembly GCA_030748365.1). GTDB lineage: Bacteria > Bacteroidota > Bacteroidia > Flavobacteriales > Flavobacteriaceae > Lutibacter. Next base: position 4,348 of record JASMME010000035.1, on the reverse strand, counting down.
CGCTTCGCCATCGAACCACCACCATTCAAAATCCGCTGTGGTATAAGGGGTGCCCTCAAAGGTATAGTGTACGCTGTTGCGTTCCGGATACCCATAGCCGTTTGTCGGTCGGCAGTGGTTGGTGATGGTGTTGGGAACATCCAGTTCCAGGGCAGCGTAGGGCGTATCGAAAATATGAACCCCCATGTCCCCCAGCGTCGCACAACCGTAATCCATCAGTTTGCGCCAGTTACCAGGATGGTAATAGCCTTCTTTATAGGGGCGTTCCTGGGACGTACCCAACCACAGGTTCCAGTCCAGTGATGCCGGTACCGGGTCTGCCCCTTCGGGTACCGGTCCGTCATAGCCCCAGTTCTTGTTTGACCAGGCAATGACCTTGCGAACCTTTCCAATAATACCTCCTTGTACCAGCATGGTGGCCAATTTATAGTCATAAAAAGAATGCACCTGGATTCCCATTTGGGTTACCAATCCCTTTTTTCGGGCAACGCTACGCATTTCCCTAGACTCCGAAACATAATGGGAAAGCGGCTTTTGACAGTAGACCGCCTTGTCGTGCTCCATGGCCAGCAAGGAAGCCGGAGCATGGGTATGATCGGGTGTAGAAACGACCACGGCGTCAATCTGATCGGCCATTGTTTCGAACATACGGCGGTAGTCCTGAAAGATTTGTGCCTCAGGAAACAGTGCATGCGCTGTTTTTAAATAATGTTGATCCACATCACAAAGTGCGGTTACCACCACCTTCGGATGCGATGCGATTGCTTTTAAATCTTCAAAGCCCATATTGCCCACACCGATATGTGCGGTACGGACAACCTGCGCGCCCTTGTTACAGGACCAAAAAGACAGGGGAAGCATGGCGGCACCAAGGGCCAGTGAACTCGTTTTTAAAAAATCTCTTTTTTTCATTTTACAAGGGTTTTATTTTGATGTTTCTAAACCACAGGGAACTTCCGTGGTCTTGTAGACCAATGTATCCTTTTTTATAGCTGCCGTAGTCTGGGGCAAGGTTCCACTTTCCGCTGTTCTTTTTGGCTTGCCATGTTTCCGACCAGGGGCTAAAGTGCAGCAACATTTGTCCGTTGAGCCAGTGCTCTACCCGTTCGGGGGTAAAAACAATTCGACTGCTATTCCACGCGCCGGCGGGATGGAGCCTTTTCTTTAAAGGATCGGGCGCATACATGGCGTAGTCTGCCCCAGTAGACTGAAGGGCTTGTAAATCCTGTGGGTTCTCGGTAATGCCAATACTTTTGTTGTAGTCGCTGATGTCGTGAAAATCGGTGTAGTGTTCATCGTCGATCAGTTGGTATTCGGGGGCCACCAATGGAATACCTTCATAGCCTTCGGCAATGTGATAAAAAATACCACTGTTGCCCCCCGGTGGAATTTTCCACTCCAGGGAGAGCTCGAAATTGTCAAATTCACGGGCGCCGTATACGATGTCCCGGCTGCCTTTATAGTCGTAGTCCTGCTCTAAGATCATCTCCGTACTAAAAGTCATCACGCTGTCGATAATTGCCCAGCCTGGTGGAAGTGCTGTCCCGTTGTAGGCTTTCCAACCGTCGAGCGAGCTGCCGTCAAAGAGGACTATCCATCCAGCTTCTTCTCCCTGAGATTTAGGGGCTTGTTTTTGTTGACAGGCCACAAGCATGACCGATACTGCGATAAAAAATAGGAACTGTTTCATTTATAGTGCTGTTAGTTGTAGGTTTTTCCATCGTACCTTGATGCCTCCACCCGCATGAATTTGTAGGGCGATGCCTCCTTTTCCACGACCGATCTTTGCATCCTCAATGTCAACCATTGGCTGCCCGTTTAAAAAGGTCTGTACCCGATTGCCCTGTACGATGATTTTCATCTGGTTCCATTCGCCCATCTTCAAAAAGCGGTCTTTGTCAGGACTCGGTTTTATCAGCCACCCACGGCCATAGGACTCATAAATACCACCGGTAGGGCTCCCCGGAGCCGTTTGCGAGGAGAGAGGAGGGGCTACCTCTACCTGCCATCCGTTGACGATTGTTCCTTTTACCGTAGACCTGAAGAATACCCCGCTATTGCCATCGGCCTCCTGTTTAAACTGCAGTTCTAGGATATAGTCATCGTAGTGCGAAAGGGTGCTCAGATAACCGTATTCCTTATCGGGGCCACTTTCGCAGGTGAGTTCTCCGTTTTCTACATACCATTTTTCAGTGCCGTGAATTTGCCAGCCATCAAGGTTGCGACCATTGAACAGGTCAATCTGGGCCTTTACAGGCAGTACAAGTGTACACAGTAGTAACAGTACAAACCATTTTCTCTTATAAGTGGTATTCATATGCTAAGTATTTTTGACGTAGTATGGCCATGATTACAGACTATCGCTATACCCGGCCACGCCTTATAGGGCCAAACAAAGCTTTTTAGGGGTACCCAAACAGGGGATTTCTCTGATAAGAACGTCTTAATAATAAGGCCTATAAAACAGGTTGTTAAGCTAACCAATCTATGAATTTTTGCGTTTATATGCAATTTTTATACTTTTATACGAATTCCTGCCTATGCAGCAATTGTCCTTTTCTCTATTATCACGAAATAATAACACTGTAAACCAATGAAAAAAACCTGTATATACACCTGCTTATTATCGCTGTGTTTTACCTATGCGCAGCAGCTAAGCGTACCCGTTGATACGGCCGTAGTAAGCACCCATAGTACCGTGGTAAAGGGCCATCGTTTTTCCTATACGGCTGAGATAGGCATGCAACCTGTCTGGGATGAAGAAGGAAACCCTGTGGCGAGTTTAATGTACACCTATTATACCCGAAACAATGTAAAAGACCGTTCCCTCCGCCCCTTGATCATTTCCTTTAACGGCGGGCCCGGATCTGCCTCCGTCTGGATGCACCTGGCCTATACCGGTCCGCGGATTTTAAAGGTGGATGACGAAGGGTATCCGGTGCAACCCTACGGCTTTAAAAGCAATCCATATTCCATATTGGACGTGGCCGATATCGTATTTGTAAATCCGGTGAATACCGGCTATTCCCGTCTGCTTCCCGATGACAAAGGCGAGCTGCCCGATCGGGAAAAGTTTTTTGGTATCAACCAAGACATCCAATACCTGGCAGGCTGGATCAACACCTTTGTAAGCCGAAAAAACCGATGGGAATCGCCCAAGTACCTAATCGGAGAAAGCTATGGCGGTACCCGCGTGATGGGCCTGTCTTTGGCTTTGCAGGAACAGCAATGGATGTATCTGAACGGTGTGATCTTGGTATCCCCGGCAGATTATAAAGTACTGCGTGTGGGTGGCCCTGTCTCTTCTGCCCTAAACCTTCCGTATTATACTGCGGCGGCCTGGTACCATAAAATGTTGCCTGAGGCCTTGCAATCCAAAGACCTTTTGGAGATCCTCCCGGAAGCCGAAGACTTTGCAGTGAATACCTTGATTCCGGCCCTGGCCAAAGGCGGTTTTATTGAGGCCTCCGAAAAAGAGGCGGTCGGTCAGCAAATGGCCTACTATTCCGGTCTGCGGCCGCAGGTGATACAACAACACAACTTGGATGTTCCCAACAGCTTCTTTTGGAAAGAGTTGCTGCGTGATAAAACAGGCCAAACCATTGGCCGCCTCGATTCGCGCTACCTGGGTTTTGACCGCAAAGAATCCGGTACACGGCCCGATTACGCTGCAGAACTTACTTCCTGGTTGCATTCTTTTACGCCGGCCATCAATCACTATATAAAAAATGAACTGGGATTTGTAACCGATTTGAAATACCAGATGTTTGGTCCTGTGCACCCCTGGAACAATGACGATGACAATACACGCGACAACCTGCGTTTGGCCATGGCACAAAACCCCTATTTAAAGGTCTTAAACCAATCGGGTTATTACGATGGGGCAACCACCTATTTCAATGCCAAATATACCCTGTGGCAAATAGACCCCAGTGGAAAGATGAGAGACCGTTTTACCTTTAAGGGCTATCGAAGTGGGCATATGATGTATCTGAGAAATGAAGACCTTATCCAGGCCAATGAGGACCTGAGAACATTTATCAAAGCCTCAGCCTCTCAGGGAAAAGCGGCCAAATATTGAGAAGCAAGTCCAAGGGGGTTTCGCTGTTTAGTATACGGGCATCCCAAACCCAAAATGATTGTTCCTGCGATGTTTAAAATAGGAAGCCCGTAGAATCAAGTAAGGGGATGGTATGCCAATTCCCAGAACCTAAAAGGCCCTTAATTTATACGCCTGTTTTTGGCATCATAATTGATACACGTTGTTAAAAACAAAACAATGAAGAAAACGACCTATTTCCTGGCAATTTGTTGCTTATTGTTGCTGTCTTGTGATCAAGAAGATGAC
>JASMME010000359.1 GCA_030748365.1 Lutibacter sp. | reverse complement strand
TTGGGAAAAGCATATGTTGGCCGAGATTGAAAAGGCCATTATGGTGGCCAATTTGGGTTTTAACCCGATGAACAATGGAGAAGTGGTGATTATCAATGTGCCAGCCCTAACCGAAGAACGGCGTAAGGACTTGTCCAAACAGGCGAAAACCGAGGCCGAAAAGGCCAAGATAAGCGTACGGAATGATCGCAAGGAAGCCATGCATGAGCTTAAAAAAACAACGGTTTCAGAGGATATGAAAGCCAATGCGGAGATAGACATTCAGCAATTGACCGATACCTTTATCACTCAGATTGATCAACTGTACAAAAAGAAAGATGAGGAGATTATGAAGGTCTGAATCTTGTCTCGTGCAATGCCCTGTTTAAAAAGCGCTTAAAAGCGTTTTTTTTAAGTTTGTACGTGTAAAAGAACCTCCAAGGTATCTGAAACAGGACCTTGCCAATCCCTCATATTAAACCAACGGAAGTTACTAACTTCGCAAAAATATATCGGATGGATTTTTGGACCCTGGCCTCCAGGTTTATTTTAAAGGGGCGGTATGTTGTTTTATTGCTTATCGCGGGTATTACCTATTACCTAGCCCTGCAAGCCGGGCATATGCGTTTCTCCCACACTGAGGCCAACCTGCTCCCCTCCGACCATCCGGTCAATATAGAATACGAACAGTTTCTGAACACCTTTGGAGAAGAAGGCAACCTACTCATTTTGGCCGTGCAAGATACTGCGCTCTTCAGTCCTGAAAAGTTCAATGCCTGGAACCAATTAGCACGCCAGCTTGACAGCTTTCCCGAGGTAGATTTCAGTATGTCGGTTGGAGATATCAAAAAGCTGACCAAAAACAGTCGTAAGCAACGATTTGAGGTGGCGCCGATTTATCGCCAAACGCCCCAAACCAGACAGCAAGTACTGAAGATCAAAGAAGAGTTGTTCGAAAAACTCCCCTTCTTTGACAATATTCTCTACAACAAGGAAACGGAAACCATCAGAACGGTCGTCTACCTTCATAAAGAGGTTGTAAACACGGCCGCTCGTAAAACCTTCGTTTTCGAGGTGCTAAATCCTTTAATAGCGGCCTTCGAAAAACAACATGGCTTAGACGTCCGCGTATCAGGAATGCCCTATATCCGAACGATGAACGCACAGAATATCGTCGATGAAATGGGGCAGTTTGTCATCTTGGCCCTGGTGATGACAGCCCTGATTTTCTTCCTTTTCTTCCGGTCGTTCAGGGCTACTTTTATCACCATACTGGTAGTCAGTATCGGTGTGGTTTGGGCGGTTGGATTTATTGGTCTTTTTCGCTATGAAATTTCCGTATTAATGGCCCTGATTCCCCCCTTGATCATTGTCATAGGGGTACCCAATGCCATCTTTTTGATTAACAAATACCAACAGGAGGTCAAGAAACACGGAAACCAGGCCAAATCATTACAGCGT
>JASMME010000358.1 GCA_030748365.1 Lutibacter sp. | reverse complement strand
TTTCAGCAAAAATTTTTGTGTACTAAATGCCATTTTTACCATATATTACCATATAAAAGTAAACATTTTTGAAAAAATACGTAACGATTTTCATCTTATTTATGCCCCTTACCTGTTACTTACAGTCTGTAGGGCTTGAGATTGGCAATACCCGTAGCTATTTTGACTATAAGAACAGTACGGGAGCCGCAGTAGGGACCTATCTTCCAAACGGAGGGGTTAACCTGGGGCTGTCTTACTATCAGCCAGTTTATAAGGATATCCTAGCTCTTAAACTTGGGCTGTCCTACAAAACAATCAATACAACAGGCGTGGTAGCAGTCAACACCCTTAGGTACCGGTCAGATTTTATAGGAATCTATACCATGGCCATGCTGACCCTGGCCCGTTTTGACCGTTTTAATTCCTGTTTTACAAAGCGCAGCCTTCGCTGGTACTTACTTGTCGGCGGACGGGCTTCCACAATGGTCGAAGGCAGTCAGCAAGTAGATTTCCGGGTCTATGACCTGCGCAAGGAACCGGAATTCCAGGGTATATGGCTGGCCCCTTCGGCAGGTATGCAACTGGAATACGGCATTTCTGATACGAGTACCTTCTTTATCAACTATCACTATGACCATTATTTCCACCTGAAATCTACGGAGGAAAAAGTGGCTATTAACAACCAGGTCATTGGCCTGGGACTAAGGGCTGAATTATGAGAACACAGCTATATACCCTTTGGATGATTTTTTGTGTTGTATGGAGCCATACTGCCCAGCAGGGTATTGCCTATCAGGCAACCCTCCTTAACCCCAATATGGAGGTGCCAGGGCACAACCTGACAACCGCGCCGCTTTCCGAATCGGCTGTTTGTATACAATTTTCTTTTTATCAGGCAGATGGTTCCCTGGAATACCAGGAAACCCAGCACACGGTAACGGATCTCTACGGTCGGATTGACCTGGTGATTGGACAGGGAAACCCGGTTATAGGGACGTTTGATACCATCGTTTGGGATGGCAGTGAAAAAGAACTGGGGGTGGCTGTTGATTATACAGATAGTTGTAGCGGTTATAACAAGGAGCGCCTAAGCAGTTTCCACTATGTACCCTATGCCTTTTTTGCTGAGAATACCGCTGCCAGTAGCTTGCCCGATGGGCTTAACCCCAACGAGGTGCTTACCTGGAACGGAACGGCTTGGGTAGCACAGGCCAATGACGGGGTAGCTGATGCGGATAATGACCCTACCAATGAGATTCAGGACCTGCAACTAAACGGTCATATCCTGACCATTACCAACAACGGAACGGCTACCGATATAGATTTGTCTGCTTACCTGGATAATACCGATACCCAACTCTCAGAAGCGCAGGTAGATGCCTTTGTAAACAACAACGGATACCTAACGACCGAAGTGGATGGGTCGGTTACCAATGAGATTCAGGACCTGCAACTAAACGGTCA
>JASMME010000357.1 GCA_030748365.1 Lutibacter sp. | reverse complement strand
CGTAGCCGAGTGCACTCATATCATTGAACAGCACAATGTCTATTTTTTGAAAACGATTGTTTTCGAACCGGATGTTCTCAACCGTTCCCAGGGCAATACCTTCAGGAAAAATCAGTGATTTTCCACCACTGATAACGGTGTCTCCCTTTTGAACAGGAGCTTGCCTGGGTAAGTCGGTAAGCTGTAGTGTGCTGTAGTCTTCTCCATCCCAGGTGACGGTACCGAAATGATCGCTTTTTTTCAACCGTACATTGATTTTTGAATGGTCGTGTAAAATGGAAAGTATCGTTGCGTAATTGGCGGAAACATTTTTGACAATCCCAATGATTCCACGGCTGTTGATAACGCCCATATCAGTCCTTATTCCGTGGACGGCTCCCTTGTCAATCGTTAAATAATTGTTGGGCCCGGTATAATTGTTGTTAATGACCTTTGCGAAGCGGTATTTGTATCGTTGGAAATAATGGCTGCTATCCCTTAGTTCAAAGGATTCAGGCTTATAAGGAATCGCTTGGTTTGACAACAGGTTCTTGAGCCGTGTATTTTCTTCGATGAGCCGTGTATTTTCAGATTTTAAACCGATAAAATCTTGCAGATTTGAGACCTGACTGTAAAGGCCACCGGTAAGCCAGTTGGCGGAGTTGATATACTTACTTCTGTGAAATGTGTGGTGTTCAACAGTAAAGGACAAGGCAACAATTTCCAGAAAGAGAAACAGCAGGCCGTATTTAAATTTTTTGATAAAATGGAGTATTTGCTGCATATCCAGGACTGAGAAAGGGTTGGCACTATGTCATCAAGATGTTTTTGTATTTTTCCAGTTCTTTGAGCGAGATACCTGTTCCCCTGACAACGGCCCTTAAGGGGTCTTCGGCCACGTATACTGGCAAATCCGTCTTTTTAGACAGGCGTTTGTCTAGCCCGCGTAGCATAGAGCCTCCTCCCGCTAGGTAGATGCCGGTATTATAGATATCGGCTGCCAATTCTGGCGGTGTTTTGGAAAGGGTTTCCATCACTGCATCTTCGATGCGCAGAATTGATTTGTCGAGGGCCTTGGAAATCTCTCGGAAGGATACCTGTACCTGTTTGGGTTTGCCACTGAGCAGGTCGCGTCCCTGAACGAGCATGTCCTCTGGAGATGTTTCGAGGTCTTCGGTGGCCGCCCCTATCTGAATCTTGATTCTTTCAGAAGTGCGTTCTCCCACATACAGGTTGTGTTGGGTACGCATATAATAAGCAATGTCTGCTGTGAATACATCTCCCGCAATCTTTACAGATTTATCACAAACGATACCACCAAGGGCAATGACCGCTATCTCAGTAGTTCCGCCGCCGATATCGATGATCATATTGCCTTTGGGTTGCATGATGTCTACCCCAATACCTATGGCTGCTGCCATGGGTTCGTGAATCAGGTAGATTTCCTTCGCATTCATGTGTTCTGCAGAGTCGAT
>JASMME010000356.1 GCA_030748365.1 Lutibacter sp. | reverse complement strand
GGAGGTCACCGACCTACGCAGAAAGATGAATCTTGTATTCAGGCTCTACGACGACGGAATAGGCTTTCGCTACGCCTTTCCCGAACAGGAAAACCTTTCCACCCTCTTGATTGCAGAAGAGCATACGCAATTCAATCTGGCAGGTGACCACAAGACATGGTGGATTCCTGGAGACTGGGACATATACGAACACCTGTACTCGACCAGCCGTGTATCTGAGATCAATGCCATGGAAAAGGTCGGTCATAAAAACCTGGCACAAACGTACATCCCTGAAAATGCGGTAAATACGCCCGTTACCATGAAAACAGATCAGGGACGCTACCTTTCCTTCCACGAAGCGAGCTTGGTAGACTATTCCGGGATGACCCTGGCGGTAGACACGCTTAACCTATCTTTGGAAAGCCGCTTGGTGGGTTCCGACAACCACGCTTATAAGGTGCGGAGAGACCTGCCCTTTAGCACCCCCTGGCGGACTATTCAGATTGCTGAAAAAGCTGGTGATCTGATTGCCTCCAACCTGATTGTCAACCTGAATGAGCCCAACAAATTGGGGGATGTTTCCTGGTTTAGACCTACCAAGTATACAGGTATCTGGTGGGAAATGCATTTGGGCAAGTCAACCTGGGACTATGGGATGACCCAACACATGAATACCTGGACCGACAGCGGAAAATCCCATGGCAAGCATGGGGCCACCACTGAAAATGCCAAGGCATTTATTGATTTTTCGGCCGCGAATAATATTGGTGCTGTCTTGGTAGAGGGCTGGAATACCGGTTGGGAGCACTGGATTGGTTTTGAGGATCGGGAAGGTGTTTTTGACTTTATTACTCCCTATCCGGATTACGACTTGCAGGAGGTGGTGCGTTATGGAAAAGAGCGGGGGGTAGCGATTATCATGCACCATGAGACCTCGGCAGCTACTGAAACCTACGAAAAACAGCAAGATACTGCTTATGCACTGATGAAAAGTCTGGGAATTCATTCGGTTAAAACCGGTTATGTGGGTAAGATTCTACCCAAAGGAGAATACCACCACGGACAATATATGGTAAACCATTATAATCATACGGTGGTCAAAGCGGCGAAGTACCAGGTAGCCATCAATGCCCATGAGCCTATCAAAGCCACGGGTCTGCGGAGAACCTACCCCAATACCATTTCCAGGGAGGGCTTGCGCGGGCAGGAATTCAACGCCTGGGCCAGTGATGGTGGGAATCCTCCGGAGCACCTGTCCATTGTTGCTTTTACCAGGATGTTGGCAGGCCCGGTCGATTTTACCCCCGGGATCTTTAATATTAAGTTTGATGCGTATAAAAAAGACAACCAGGTAAATACCACCATTGCCCAACAGTTGGCCCTGTATGTGGTTATCTACAGCCCTGTACAGATGGCTGCTGACCTGATCGAACATTACGAAGGACATCCGGCCCTGTCATTTATCAGAGATGTTGGGGTAGACTG
>JASMME010000355.1 GCA_030748365.1 Lutibacter sp. | reverse complement strand
CCAGTTACTTTCCCTTCCTCTTTATGCTGGGAGAAGTACTGGTTCTTTTCCTGGTCTACCTACTGGCCTCCCTTATGGTGGATGACTTTGAGGCCTGGAACCTACACAATGCCTTTAACTTTAGCCTTAGCACCCTGATCTGGGTGGTCTTTTCCTTTTTTAATGAAAATTACCAAATGGACCGGGCTGCCAGTCGTTCAGAGGTGTTTAGAAAGACCCTTAACCACCTGGTCATCTACGGGTTTATCCTTTCGGTGGCCTTGCTCTTTGCCAACCGGGGCTATGTCAAAAGGGAATTTATGATTTATTGGGGGGGCTTGTTCTTTATCGCCCTGCCCGCCTATAACCTCGCCGTACGGATTGTCCTGGAAAAATACCGGGCCCGTGGAGGCAACCGTAAGATTGCTGCAATAATTGGTTATGATGCCTACGGTTTTAACCTATACGACCTGTTCCTGAGGAGGCCGGAATACGGTATCCGTTGTGAGGATATATTCTCCATTGACAAACAAGTGGCCAGGCGTGATGGCTATCCGCTGGTCGGTGGTCTCGAGGATTTCTACCGGGTAGATATGGACCGCTTTGATTTTATCTATATCGATGGGGATATTGACAAGGCACTGCTCAACGACCTGGTCGAATTTTCCGACAAGCATGACAAGCAGGTAAAGATACTGCCCCATTTCCAGGCGGCCTACCTAAAGACCTATGACATCAGAAACTACGATGACATCGCCATCGTAGACCTTAACCGAATTCCCCTGGATCACCTGTTTAACCGCTTGTTAAAACGCGGTTTTGACCTTGTTTTTTCCGCGGCGATGATTGTTTTTTTCCTTTCCTGGATGTACCCGCTTTTTGCCCTGATCATTCGTTGGCAGAGCCGGGGCCCGGTCATCTACCAACAGCGCAGGGAGGGCGAGCGCGGCCGGCATTTTATGTGCTATAAGTTCCGTTCCATGGTCTTGAACGAGGAGGGTGACCAAACCTGGGCCAAGCGCAATGACCCCCGGCTGACCCGTTTTGGGGCTTTTTTGCGTAAGACCTCCCTGGATGAATTTCCCCAGTTCTTCAATGTATTAAGGGGGGATATGTCCATCGTTGGGCCCCGCCCCCACGCCATCCTGATGAATGACACCTACCGTGACCGTATCGAGAAGTTCTCCTTAAGACACCAGGCCAAACCCGGGGTAACCGGCCTGTCACAGGCCCGTGGCCTTCGGGGAGAGATTGTGGCTTTTCACCAAATCAACGCCCGGGTACGCCTTGACCGCTTTTACTTAAAGCGCTGGAATTTTTTATTGGACCTGGTCATCATTTTACAAACCGTTGTCCTCCTTATCAAAGGAGATGAAAAGGCGTATTAGGGTGTAGGATAGGGACTAGAGACTGGGTGGGTTTTGCTAGCCCTGACATCCCTAAAGCCCTATCAATGCGAGGAACGAAGTAAACTGTTCATGCTTGGGAATAAAGGACCTAT
>JASMME010000354.1 GCA_030748365.1 Lutibacter sp. | reverse complement strand
AGATGGCTTTACCAGTTTGATTAGGTATTCAAGGGCATAAGCCTCATCGATCAGCCCTAGGTTGATACCGTCTTCAAAATCGATGATGGTATAGCAAATATCATCGGCCGCCTCTACCAGGTAAGCAAGCGGATGTCTTTTACAGGAGATGTCCCCCTTCTTTCCAACAGACAGCATGCCCATTTCGCCGGCTACTTCCTTAAAAAAAGCCAGGTCTGACTGAAACACCCCAAATTTCTTATCGGAAATATGGCTGCTTGGTTTTTTGGGAAGGGATTCTTTGGGGTATTTTATAAAGGCCCCCAGGGTGGCATAGGACAAACGGAGGCCGCCGGGGACGCCTTTCTTGCTTTCGGTCAGGATACGAAAGCCGTTGGCATTTCCTTCAAAATCAACCAGGTCCTGCCATTGTTTTTCTGACAGCAGGGACTGGTAGGCCTGCCCTTTTCCATTGGCAAAGAATTCTCCGATGGCTTTTTCACCACTGTGGCCAAAAGGGGGGTTTCCGATGTCATGAGCCAGGGCCGCGGTCGCTACGATGGCGCCAAAATCATTCATCTTATAACCGGCCTTTGCCAGGTCGGGGTACTTTTTTAACACCGCCGCACCCACCATACGCCCCAATGAACGGGCCACAACACTTACTTCCAGGCTATGGGTCAAACGCGTATGTACAAAATCAGTTTTGGAATGGGGTACTACCTGTGTTTTATCTTGCAGGCTTCTAAACGAATCTGAAAAAATAATACGGTCATAATCCACCTCAAAACCCAGTCTTTCTTCTTCCTGTAGGTGTCGTGGACGTGGTTCCTGATCCCCGAATCTTTTAAGGGACAACAATGCTTTCCAATCCATAGTAAGGATAAAATATTTGCTGCAATATACTTAAATTATCCATGTTGTTGTACCCCTATTTTTTGTTAGTATAAGCGTTTTATACCAGATAAGTCTCCTTTTAATCGAATAAAGCTGTTTTGTAAAAAGCAGCCCTTTTTTTGTTTAAGACATAACATCTTGTTAACGTTTACCTAACATATAATTCGTTCTTTTGCAGTGACCAAAACTAATAAATATATGAAGTTCGGGATATCAACGATACCGCTACTATTTTTATCGATTACTGTATTTTCACAACAACTTAGTTCGGAACACAAGCCCTCTGGAAGAGTACACGCCAAGATTTTTTGGAACTACCACGCTGATTTTTCAGAAGGTACCAGCCAACGGAGTGCATTTCAACTAACGCGTTCCTATTTTGGCTATACCTACAAGTTCAGCCCTAATATGGCCGCCAAGATTACCTTTGATGTAGGAAGTAATGATGCCGGCAGTGCATATACAAGCCTTCTTAAGATTGCCCAACTTGATTGGAAAGTGGCCCCTTCCATCACCTTGAATATGGGGCTTATCGGTATGAAACAATTCAATGATCAGGAGAAGAATTGGGGATACCGTTACCTGTTTAAGTCTTTTCAAGATGAAAACAAATTAGGAGCTTCTGCGGATCTTGGAGTGAATGCCGCCATTGCCTTGAGCAACAAGGTA
>JASMME010000353.1 GCA_030748365.1 Lutibacter sp. | reverse complement strand
TACCCAACAGATCACAGGAATACACGGAATATGAGTTTGCGGTAATTCACAATGAGCACAAGCTGTATTTCCCTGAGAATCCAGGGAAGCCTATTGTTGCTAAAATGGAAACGACAGTATATGAGGATTGGGGGCAGCCTGCTTTGGTGTGGCTGGATGCTGATGCCAATAGTATTGCTGAAATACCTTTGAATGGTTTGTCCACAGGAGTTCCCAGCAAAGATAGCATCAGGTATAAAGAGATTTTTCCCCGCGTGGATGCCGTTATTAAAAACTCAGTGAGCTCAAAAAAGCTAAGCTATGTTTTAAAAGACTCTTTGATCCTGTCAAGCAAGCCTGCCGAAGCAGTTTTTTTAGCCTTCAGAGAAACGGTTCGTACCAATAAAGGATGGCATATTACGGGCAGTAGTGGCGATCCCGGCCTGTTTGCCTCTTTGTCATCAGGAAAAACCCTGCAAGACATATTGTTTGTAGATGCGTTGGGAAGAGAAATGCTGGAAATTACAAGGCCCCTGTATTATGAGCAAACCCCCTTACAGGACGCTTCTTATCCGGACCCGTCTCCTGTAGACACCACTGATAATTATAGCGGTAATTACCTGGTGAAACAAAGCAAATCAGACTACCAGCTATACACCCTGGTTCCTATTGACTGGCTTACAAGCTCCAATAGAGACTTTCCTGTAATTATAGACCCTACAACCAATTTTTACCCTGGCGGCACGTGGCCCACCTATACGGCATATCGCTCTGGAAATTCTGGAACCTGGGGCTGTACCTCTGGAAATTATGCTGGAAGGGCTAATTATTATGACATCTCTTATGGCTGGGTGGATGATTCCTGGCCAACGTCTAACCCCTACCTGGACGGATATGCCACCTTGGATATTTCTGCCCTGCAGAATAACGATTGTATTTCTTCTGTTACCTATTACTGGTATCGTTATGGTGGTAGGACCTGCGATAATGCGATCACACTAAAATTTGGCAGGGTTGAATTCAATGCCAACCTGGCTGAAGAGCCCGATTGCAATGTTACCGGAATTAGAGTACGAAACAATAACAGCTATTATAATGGTACAGGGAACAATGGTACTGGTTGGCACAACCAGGCAGGCAACACATCAGATTTTGTTTCGGCATTGCCAGATGATCAGATAACCCTGGGCTGGGCGTACAATGGAGGAGATGATTGCTGTACTTTTTTGTGCTCGGGAAATGATGGGGATTACCATCACGTGTATGGTTACGAGGATGCTACCCGCAAACCATATGCGGAGGTTACCTATGATGTTGCTTCCACCGATGCTGCTGCTGCTCTTGTTAGTATAAATCCCACATGCCCCGGCCAGTCTACCACATTAACCGTTTCAGGAGGTTCCCTGGGTACCGGAGCAGACTGGGAATGGTATTCAGGCAGCTGCGGAGGCACGTCTGTAGGATCAGGAGCCTCGATAGCTGTTGCCCCTGTTACGACCACCACCTATTACGTACGGGCAGAAGGAGTTTGTAATACCACCGGATGCGTCTCGGTTACAGTAAACGTGACAAACA
>JASMME010000352.1 GCA_030748365.1 Lutibacter sp. | reverse complement strand
GATTAGCACAGGGCCGGGGCGTCCCGATTTGGCAATATAGAATGCCTTGGCCAATATTTCCGGTATTTCTGCTGCCTTGGTAATTTGGTAGTTCCACTTTGTTACTGGGGTAGAAATACCGACAATGTCCGTTTCCTGAAAAGCGTCAGAACCCAACAGGTTAGATCCTACCTGCCCAGTGATGCAAACCAAGGGGGTTGAGTCTATCTGTGCATCCGCAATACCTGTAACCAAGTTGGTAGCTCCTGGACCTGAGGTAGCAAACACAATGCCTGGTTTTCCGGTGACACGGGCAAAGCCCTGGGCTGCATGGATGGCGCCCTGCTCATGACGGGTCAGTACATGGCGAAGTTTGTCTTGGTATTTGTACAATTCATCGTATACGGGCATGATGGCACCTCCGGGATATCCGTAGGCCAGGTCAACCCCTTCTTCCAGCAAACACCTAATCACGGCTTCTGCACCGTTTATACTTGACGATTGCGGCGCTTGTGCTTGTGGGACTTCTTTGTTCAATGTTTTCATCTTTTCGCGGTTTTTTTCATCACAATGATGTCATTCGTATTGAATGACTTTTTTTATTAATATTTATCGGTAACACAGCCTTCAGAGGCAGAAGCTACCGTACGGGCATACTTGTATAGAATGCCTTTTTGATGTTTGGCTTTTGGCGCCTTCCACTGAGCCTTTCTCTCCGCCAGTTCTTGCTCAGACAACTGCACCTCAATGGTATTGTTCGCAGCATCAATACGAATCATATCACCGTGCGCTACCAGGCCTATGACCCCTCCAGACTGTGCTTCGGGGGTGATGTGTCCCACGACAAAGCCATGGGTTCCTCCGGAAAAGCGACCGTCGGTAATTAAGGCCACTGTTTTGCCGAGCCCCGCCCCCATGATCATGGAAGTCGGTTTGAGCATTTCTGGCATTCCGGGTCCTCCCCTGGGACCTACATAACGGATGACGACTACATCGCCTTCGGAAACCATGCCGGCACCAATACCGTCATTTGCTGCTTGCTCACTGTCGAAAACAACGGCCGGTCCTTCAAATAAATTGCCTTCTTTACCACTAATCTTCGCAACGGCACCTTCCGTGGCCAGGTTACCGTAGAGTATCTGTATGTTTCCGGATGATTTCAGGGCCTTATCAGTGGGGTAAATAACGTCTTGGTCTTCTTCAAATGACAAAGCCTGAACCTCAGACAGGTTCTCGGCAAGTGTTTTGCCAGTCACCGTCAGGCAATCTCCGTGTAAAAATCCTTTTTCCAACAGGTATTTCATTACCGCTGGTGTGCCGCCTACGCCATGGACATCTTCCATCAGGTAGGTACCACTGGGTTTTAGGTCGGCAATCAGGGGAGTACGGTCACTGACCCGTTGGAAATCTTCGAGGGTAAAATCAATCCCGGCTGCATGGGCTATCGCCAGATAGTGGAGTACCGCATTGGTGGAACCACCCAGCGCGTTGACCAGGGCCACTGCATTTTCCAGGGATTTTTTGGTGATAATATCCAGGGGTTTCAGGTCGTGTTTCAGTAAATTTTTAATAGCCGCTGCAATGC
>JASMME010000351.1 GCA_030748365.1 Lutibacter sp. | reverse complement strand
GTTTTGGGGCGCATTGGGTGACCTATTTCTATGCCCTGAAACTGTCAAATGTAGCCATTGGAATGCTCGCTGTTTTTACCTATCCCATCATCACAGTCTTACTGGAGCCATTGTTTTTCAAAACCCGAATCAGTATCACCCATTTGCTACTGGGGGGGCTGGTGCTGATTGGTATCTACTTTTTAAGTCCTGAAATGAGCCTCGAAAACACCCAGGTAAAAGGGCTTATTTTTGGAATTATCTCTGCTTTTTTTTATGCGGTACGCAATATCCTGATGAAAAAAAAGGTGGCAACTTATCACGGATCCTTGTTGATGTTCTATCAAATGCTCGTGGTGATTGCCTTGTTATGGCCCGCCTTTTTCTTCTTTGAGGCCAGCCCCTCCGGAAATGACTGGCTTGCACTGGGTACACTGGCCCTGCTTACCACTGCGGTAGGGCATACGCTTTTTGTGATGAGCTTTAAACACTTTTCCATCGGGACGGCCAGTATCATGAGCAGTATCCAGCCGGTGTACGGTATTGTATTCGGTATCCTCCTGCTAGACGAGGTTCCAGATCTAAAAACCATGGTGGGTGGCAGCCTAATCCTGCTCTCTGTACTTGTAGAGAGTATACAGTCCAATAGGCCTCAAAAATAAGCGTCTAAGCTGCGGGTATTTTTCATGTAATTGACCGACAAAAAATCAGGTGACTTCATATATTTTTCCTGGCAGTGTTCTTACCGCCCCTTTCATCTCCAGGCCAAACAGCAGGGCGCTCGTCTGGTGTACAGATAGGTTGCAGCGCAGGGCGATATGGTCAAGTGATTCCTTGCCACTTTCCCGTAGAAAATCGTAGAGTGGTTGTTCTTGTTTGTCCAATGGGGCAACGGGTTTTTTTGATCCCGTTTCTTTGCGGGTTTGTCTGAGGTCCCAGCCCAACAATTCGATGAGGTCTGTGGCGGAGGTCAACATCGCAGCCTTGTGCTGTTTGATCAGGTTGTTACAGCCCCGGCTAAAAGGGTCGTTGCTTCTGCCCGGCAGGGCAAACACATCCCGGTGATAAGAATCAGCAATATCTGCGGTAACCAGCGCGCCCCCTTTTTCGGCCGATTCAATAATGACCGTGGCCTCTGAGAGACCGGCGATGATACGGTTTCGCCGTAAAAAATGTACCCGATCCAAACCGTCCGTATGCCAAAAATCTGTTAGAAAACCTCCGTTGCTAAGGATACTTTGTTGGTATTTTCGATGTGATTTGGGGTAGAGTTCCTCAAAGCCATGAGCCAGTACGGCAACGGTTTGCAGGCCGTTGTCAAGGGCGGCCCTGTGGGCGCAGATATCAACGCCATAGGCAAAACCACTGACAATAACAGGGTTGAAGTCTCTTATATCGGCTAGGAGATTTTCACAAAACGACTTGCCATAATGGGTCATTTTCCGGGTACCGACTACGCTGATGACGGGCGAATGACCCAGGTCAACAGCCCCTTTCTTAAAAAGCAGGACGGGCGCATCAGCACAGTGGCTTAAATGCCTTGGGTAGTCTTCGTCCTGAAAGAAGCTGACACCAATGGCATTTTCCGCT
>JASMME010000350.1 GCA_030748365.1 Lutibacter sp. | reverse complement strand
AAATGATGCACCGTCTTTATACTCAATGAGGTTGTTCATCTTCTTGTAATATCCCTCCAAGCTGATCTCGTATTTGTTCTGTAAGGTATAGGCCAAGCCCAGTGCATACTGATCTGCTACCACGGGAGGCACAGAATCTGTTACGGGCACCCACAAGTCTGTTGGTAAACCAATTGTGCCGTTGGCAAGTAAATGAAGGTATTGTGCCATCCGCGCATATGATGCTTTTATCGACAGGTCTTCGCGAATCAAATAGTTCATTGAAAACCGAGGTTCAAAATTAAGATATGACGAGTCCCTCACCAGGAACATTGAGTAGTGCAATCCCGGATTGATCTTTAAACGAGCACCAATTTTAATGTCATCTTCAATGTATGCTGAAATTTCGTGAGCATATATTTTGCTGGATCCAAAGGTGGTATCGATATTCGTTTGTCCTGCTTGCACCACAGCCGTGTTTACACCTGGTGTAAAGGTGTGGTAAATGTTTCCAACACCGAACCTAATGTAATGATTGGGTCCTGGCATATAGTCAAAGTCTATTTTTCCGCCCCAGTCGTAGATGCCCGAGATATAGTTGAACCCATATTGTTCGTTATAGGCAGCACTGTCCTGCGGAGACACCATGGTGGCTACATCAAAGCCCAGATCAAATTGGTACCTGCTGTAGGTTCCTGTTACATTAGCAAAGAGCTTTTTGTTGATGATCTGGTTATAGCGTAGGGCAGTGGTGATGTTACCCCATTGCAAACTGCTGTTAAATGCCGTTTCGTACCCTGTCCCAGCATCGTTGTATGAATTCTCGATTTCTGAATAGGCCCGGTCCTTTCCCATATATGTGCTCAAAAACAAGCGACTTTTATCTGAGAACTTGTGGTTGATCTTTGCATTCAAGTCGTAGAAGTAATACCCTGCTTTTACCTTGTTTTCTTCCCCTTTGGCAGCTGCACGAATAAAAGGCTGTGCAAGGATGTCTATGTAGGTGCGCCTGCCTGATACAATAAATGAAGTTTTGTCTTTTACAATAGGCCCTTCTATGGTCAGTTTGGAAGAAACGAGCCCGATTGATGCCTCACCACTGATCTTTTTTGAGTTTCCCTCTTTCATACGGATGTCCAAAACCGAGGATACCCTACCTCCAAAGCGTGCAGGGAAACCCCCTTTGATAATTTCCACGTTGTTGATGGCGCTTGAGTTAAATACAGAGAAAAACCCAAAGAGGTGGGAGGCATTGTATACCGGAACACCATCTAACAAGATCAGGTTCTGGTCCGGGCCGCCTCCCCGCACATATAATCCGCTGGTGCCTTCGCTACCAGATTGTATTCCAGGCAATAATTGGATGGTTTTTAGGATGTCCCTTTCTCCCATGAAGGTAGGCAGCTTTTCAATCTGTTTCATAGGTATCTTTATAGCACTCATCTGGGTCCGCTCGTGAATCTTTTCGGAGCCGGAAGCTGATATTACCACCTCTTCCAGTTCCCTGCCAACCTCAAGAGAAACGTTTCGGAATACATCAGTTTTAAGGGCAATGGTTTCGTTAATGTCTCCATAGCCGACATATGAAATGGTCAGGTTCACTTCCCCTGTA
>JASMME010000034.1 GCA_030748365.1 Lutibacter sp. | reverse complement strand
ACCCTGATAACTGCAGGAATCTCCCTGTCCACAGCCATGGCGTTTTCCTTGTATCTTTTTAATTTAGAACTCGTTGTTAGCACCTTCTTTTCACCTAATAATTGGCGCCAAGCACTAAGCGCTTTCTCAAGCGCAGCAATTCTCTTTTCCATAATACATTATGATAGTAAAAAGCAGATAGATTTCAGTAAGACAGTCCTAATAGAAGGACTTCGCAATTTTTTTCTTTGTAGCAATGTACAAAATTTATTATAAAACAGTTCCTAAGTTCCGGAGTACGAAGGTCTTTTTTTAGTTTACTTTTTTAAGGATGCTTAGGGTGCTATTAGCTAAGGCTATAATCCCTAGGCTTTTAGTAAAAGATCATAACAAACCTGTGTTTCCTTTTTTCGAAGTATTTCCTTTTTAATCATTGATGGCTGGGTCCGAAGTCTCATAACATAGGCTTTCTCTTTGGGGTCTGTATGTTCCAGGGTCAGGACATTCGGTATCTTCAGGGCAGTAGCTAGTAGGTCCAATTTTGGATAATAGAAAGTGCCCTTATTCCCTAAGTGCTCCTGCACAATCGCGCCCAATTTTATTACATTTTTAACCGTACTGGGGGCACAAAGGCCGTATAATGATTGTATGTCTAGTTGGGAGCATACTGATAAAATGGTTTTCATCAAAAACAGGCTTCCAATTCCCAATCGGGCGGCCTTGGGGGTATTCCACAGGCCGCAAAACTCCCCGGTACCCCCTTCCTGGCGATCCCTTTCAATCACCGGATAAATGTTTGGATCCATCTCGCCGACCGCTTCCTCAATGGGTAGGGCTAAAAGACCGTCTGCCACCTGGATTCGTCCCCCACCCACCATTTCATTTTCTGTATTCCGGATGGTGACGATAACGGTATGGGGGTTAAAGGCCCAATCTGTTTTGGCAGAAGTGATGTTGGCAATGTCAAAGCGCTCCAATACCCGGGTATGTTCCTCTATAAAAGTTTTACATTCCCTAGGGTACTGATAAGCCCTAAAGGATTTAACCGTAACCATAAGCAATTTGTAAGAGCGCCTGTCTTGTTGTAGGAAAGAACGCCCTGTGCGTGGGCCAAATATAGGCCTATCAGTTTTATTTCTGAAAAAATAATCCATACATTCGTCAAAAAAAATTGCCTTTTACCCAGTGTAGAAGCACGGGTATTATCTTTTAAATCAACTAGCCTATGAAAAAGACAACAAACCCTTATTCAGACCATGAAATAAGGGAACAGATCAGAAATTTTTATACGGACCTGGCGGCAAAGCGCGCTTTGCCCAGAGAACGTATCCAGGTACTGGTGGTAGACGACGAGCCTCAAAGTTTATATACTTTTCAACGCTTATTGCAAAGGGATTTTGATATTTATATTGCCAATTCTGCCAGGGAAGGGTTTGCCATTTTAAAAAACAGCAACATCCACGTAATTATTTCCGACCAGCGTATGCCGGAAATGACGGGTATTGACTTTTTTAAAACAATTTTGCCTGTTTATAAAGATCCCATACGCATCTTGCTAACGGGTTATACCGATTTAGAAGCAGCCATTGATTCCATTAATGAGGGTGAGGTATATCGCTATATCAGCAAGCCATTTCAAAAGCCCCAGATGCAGCAGCTTATCAAAGATGCCTATGAGCTTTACTATTTGAGAAAGAAAACAGCCAAGCTGACCAAAGACCTGGCTACCACCAACAGGCAGCTCGAGTTTATCATCCGGGAACAATTACTCGACAGTGAGGCCTTTGCCTAAAGTTTTTTAAAGTAATTGTTATCTTTTAATGCCCTGTTTGTTGAGCCAGGATTGGTATTTGACGGCATTTCTGTTGTGTTCCGATATCCTTTTGCTAAACACGTGTTTGCCAATATCCGTTACGCTGGCACACATATAGAAGTAGTCGTGTTCAGTTGGCTGTAGGACGGCATCAATGGCAGAAATGTCTGGCATGGCAATCGGGCCCGGTGGCAGCCCTTTGTGCAAATAGGTGTTGTAGGGGGAACGGATGCCCAGGTCTTTGGTTAGTACTCTTCTGATGGGGGTTTCCTTTCCGGTGCTTGCTCGCAAAGCAAAAATAACCGTTGGGTCAGCCTGTAGGGGCCAATGCCTTTTTAGTCGGTTTAGGTACAGCCCGGCCACTATTGGGCGTTCACTGAGGACGGTTGTTTCCTTTTGTACGATAGCGGCCAGGGTAATGACTTCGATGTTACTAAGGTTTAAAGCCTTTGCCTGTTGCAGTCGTTCCGGATTCCAAAAGCGATTGTACTCGGCGAGCATCCGATCTCTAAAGGCCACTGCAGAGATGTTCCAGTAGCACTGATAGGTGTTTGGCAGGTACATGGCCAGGGCGGTATTTTTTGAAAAGCCGTTGCTGCTTAAAAAGGCCTTGTCTGTAAAGTGTGCTACCAGCGTGCTGGAATCTGCTTCGATCTGTGTTGAAATTCTACCGGCCAGTTTTTCAAGGCTGTGTTGGTTGTTAAAGGAAAGGTTGACCACCGTTTGTTGCCCGCTTCGAAGTAGGTTGATCAGCTCGTTGTTGTTCATGCCTTTGGCAATGAGGTATTTTCCTGCCTTGATGGTGTTTGGATAATTTTTTTTCTCTGCCAGCCAGACAAACGGTTCTACCCGCTTTAAAAAAGGCCTAAGCAAGTTTTCAACGTCTTTAAACTGGCTGTTGGTCGGCAGGTATACAAAGCCCTCCTTTGTAGTGTTTACCCCATATACCTTTGTATAGAGGCCCTGACCTAGAAAGCCTGTGAGGAGCATTAAAAGCCCCAGGATTAGCAAGGACAGTTTTTTAAGATCTGTCAGTCGGTTGAACCAATTGGTAGAAAATTTCATCTTTATAGGTGTTGCGGGTATAAATCCAATCCTTTTTACAGCCCCTTTCCAGAAAGCCGTATTTTTCAAAAAGTGCACGACTTTGCAGGTTGTCAGCGCTAATATTTGCGTATAGTTGGTGAAGGTTTAGGTAGCTGAAAGCATAGTTGATAAGCAGTTTCAGGGCTTCCGTACCATATCCTTTTTGCTGGTGTTTAGGCAGCACCAGTATGCCGACCCCTGCACGGTGGTGATGGGGGTCAAAATCAAAGAGGTCAATCAGACCAACGGGTTGCCCTTCGGTATTGCCAATGACAAACCGATATTGTTTTGCCTGGTAGATATCTTGGTGAGACTGTTCGATATAGCGCTGAAGGATATGCTTTGAAAAAGGCAACTGTGTATTGCTGATTTCCCAGAACAACTCGTTGTTTTCTGTATTGAACAGAAAATCAAGGTCAGTTGCTTCGAGGGCTCTCAGACAGATATGGGTGCCTTGTAATGTCATTAGAGGCTGATATTGCCTGTAAAAACAAGGCTAGCAGGCCCTGTAAGAAAAACCTCCTGATACTGCGCACCTTCCAGTTTAAAAGAAACCGACAGTCGACCCCCTATCGTATCTATATCGATTTGTTGTTCAGTAGTCAGGCCGCTGTGATGGGCGGCAATGGCCACTGCTGTCACTCCAGTTCCACAGGCCAGGGTTTCCTTTTCAACACCCCGTTCATAGGTTCTTACCTTAAAATGCTTGTCGGCACACTGTTCTGCGATATTTACATTGACACCCGTTTCCAGATAGGGGGCGCCATACCGAATCTTCGGTCCCAACCTGGCCAGGTCAACCGCGGCGACATCTTCGCAAAATTCAACGTGGTGTGGAGAGCCGGTATCTAAAAAATAATACTGATTGCCGGTTTGTATTTCGGATACATCGCCCATTTTTAAACAGACGGTATCCTTTTCGATTGTAGCCAGGTGCTCGCCGTCTATGGCCATAAAAACACCTTTTTTATCAATAATACCCAGGTCTCTTGCAAAGGCCACCAAACAACGTCCGCCGTTGCCACACATGCTTCCTTCGTGGCCATCTGCATTGAAATAGACCATGGTGAAGTCATGTTTTTTGGCATTTTCCAGTAAAATAAGGCCATCGGCACCAATGCCAAATCGCCGGTCGCAGAGCTGGCGAATACCTGCATCATTTTTTTTAGGAAAATGACCGTCCCGGTTGTCGATCACAATAAAATCGTTTCCTGCACCCTGGTATTTGTAGAATGGTAGCTCCATAGTGGCAAAGGTACTAAAATCAGCCTACTTTAAAACTGGGGTCTTAGGATAAAGTGAAGATTTATCAATGCTTTCGGAATTACAGCGGCGGACTTGTCTCAACAGGCCAACTACAACCATTGAGATAAGCGCATTTATAAGGGTGAAATACGATTGATAATTGTAGAAAAAGGATAATGGGTTTACAATATTACCTAAAGTAGTTCCTTCACGAAGCTTTCTCATTGTTAAAGTCTGTTAAATGTACTTAACAAAGCGTTAAACCATTTTTAGATGTCTAGCATAGGTCTTATTTTTGAAGAAATCATTTATAAAAAAACTCCATGAAAAAAGCAATCACCACTTTGTTATACGCAACTTTGGGCGCGTTACTCGCCCTCGGATTCAACGCATATTTTGGGAAAACCCCTTTAAAATCTTCACCTCATAAACCCGTTACAACACCGACCATTGTTCAGACAAATTTAGGCAATGCCCTAACTGCTGCTGCTGAATACACCGATTTTACGGCCGCGGCAGAAAAAACGCTCAACGCAGTGGTGCACGTTAAAAATACCGCTGTAAAAACCTACAGAGATCCAATGGCTGAACTTTTTTACGGCCGTGGAAATGGGATCAAATCCTTTCCCCAAGTGGGTACCGGCAGTGGGGTCATTATTTCGGAAGACGGCTATATCATAACCAACAACCACGTAATCCGGGAAGCCACCGACATTGAAATTACCCTAAACAACAGCAAGGTGTACAAGGCGGTTTTGGTCGGTGCAGACCCTACCAATGACATCGCCCTGCTCAAAGTGGAAACCGCAGGCTTGCCCTATATCACCTTTGGAGATTCTGACCACCTCAAGGTCGGTGAATGGGTCCTGGCTGTAGGAAACCCCTATAACCTTACCTCAACGGTTACAGCAGGTATTGTAAGCGCGAAAGGCCGTGATTTGCAAGGAGACAGGAATATCAATTCATTTATACAAACAGACGCCGCTGTCAATCCAGGAAACAGTGGCGGGGCCTTGGTCAATACCCATGGAGAGCTGGTTGGTATCAATACCGCCATTTCTTCCATGACAGGTTCCTTTGTAGGCTATTCTTTTGCAGTACCCTCCAACATTGCCAAGAAGGTTATTGAAGACATCATGGAATTCGGGAATGTGCAAACTGCGATCTTGGGGCTTAGCGGGGGAGAGCTCAACGCCTCCATGGCAGCGGAATTGATGCTGGACATAGCAGAAGGATTTTATATTTCAGAAGTCTCCGAAGGGTCTGGTGCGCAAAAAGCAGGGCTGGTTGCCAAAGATGTTATTACCGGTATAAATGGTGTTGAGATAGCGACCTATGCCGATCTTACTGGATTTTTAAGAACGAAAAGGGCGGGGGATACGGTCACGGTTCGATACTTGCGTGCAGGGGAAACCCGTGAAACATTTGTGGTGCTGACCAAAAAGGAATTGAGTACCCTTTCGGTAATGGGCCTGAGTTTAAAGAACCTGGATAAAAAAGCCCTACAACGACTGGCGCTCGACAACGGTGTTGAAATAACGGGTATTTCCAACAGGGAATTGCGCTATTACGGGGTCAAAAAGGGTTATGTGATCGTGGCGGTAAACGATCAAAAGATATACAGTATAGAGCAGCTTCAGACACTTGTTTCCGAAGATGACAGGGATGGTGTGCTTCGGATTGAAATGCGCAACCTGGACGGAGAATTAGAGCGTTATATTTTTAGGTAATACGGGTTTTGTGATTGTTAGAAAAACCTTTCGTTTTTCGAAAGGTTTTTTTTATGGGTAAAAGCCTTGCGAAAACGTTTGAAATTGGTACTTTTGCATAAAATTTTATACCCAAAAAATGTCTTACAACCACCTTTATGAAAAAGAGCTGGCTTTTCAGGCAGACAGAAGAAAAGCCACCGTCGAATTTATACAGATCATCAGTGACCTGTGGTATGACGACACCATCGAATTGGTCCTGTTTAGAAATCAATTGATCGACCGAAATGTCAGTGAAATACTCAACCTTATCCAATACGCAAGCGATTTTGTCGCCAAACCCATTTCAATTTTTGATGCGGTAAATATTGCGCGCGAAATCAAAAAGCAGTCACTACCCCCTTCTAAAATTGATATTGGAAAACTCGTATACGAGTACCACTTCGACGATCATAAATTCGCCCTTGACGCTTTTGTAGCAGATCGATTACAAGGTGCGAAAAACGCCAAAGAGATTGCTCCTAAAGATGTGGTATTGTACGGTTTTGGGCGGATTGGTCGCTTGCTGGCCCGGGAATTAATGGTGCGGACTGGTAAGGGCAACCTGATGCGATTGCGGGCCATTGTCGTTCGTGGGGCAATTACCGAATCAGTTCTTGAGAAAAGGGCCTCCCTCCTAAGAAGCGATTCGGTACACGGTGATTTTCACGGTACTGTAAGGACTGATATAAGCCAAAAAGCCCTGCTGATCAATGGGACAACTGTACCCCTGATTTCCGCCAATGCCCCCGAGGAGATTGATTATACCAGCTATGGTATTTCAGATGCCCTGGTCATAGACAATACGGGTGCTTTCCGAGACAAAGAAGCCCTGGAGCGTCACCTGAAGTCAACAGGTGTTTCCAAGGTTTTGCTGACCGCTCCCGGACAAGGCGTACCCAATATTGTGCACGGGGTCAATCACAAGGAATACGATCCTGATAAAGTCACTGTTTTTTCAGCCGCTTCTTGTACGACCAATGCCATCACACCGATTTTGCAGGTCATGGAAAGTAATTTTGGTGTGTTGAACGGTCATTTAGAAACCATTCACGCCTATACCAATGACCAGAACCTGGTAGATAATATGCATAGTAAGTACCGCAGAGGAAGGGCTGCAGCCCTGAATATGGTTATTACGGAAACCGGTGCCGGCAAGGCAGTTTCAAAAGCGCTGCCCTCTTTTGAAGGAAAATTAACCTCCAGTGCCATCCGGGTGCCCGTTCCCAATGGTTCCCTGGCCATTTTGAACCTAAGTCTGAAAAACCCGGCGAGTAGTGAAACAATCAATGCTGTGATGAAAAAAAATGCCCTGGAAGGTGCGTTGGTAGAGCAGATCAAGTACTCCCTGTGCAATGAATTGGTTTCTTCCGATATCGTGGGGGCTGCTGCCCCGGCTATTTTTGATAGCCATGCAACCATTGCCAGTAGCGATGGTTCTAAGGTGGTACTTTACATATGGTATGACAATGAATACGGTTACAGTCACCAGGTGATCAGGCTGGCACGCTATATTGCCAAGGTGAGGCGGTTTGCCTACTATTAACTGCTGGGCCTGTTGAACGGGTGTTTTGCTGAGGGTATTGTTGTTTCCTAGACTGTTTTTTTGACGTAGTAA
Source organism: Lutibacter sp. (assembly GCA_030748365.1). Taxonomy (GTDB): domain Bacteria; phylum Bacteroidota; class Bacteroidia; order Flavobacteriales; family Flavobacteriaceae; genus Lutibacter. The sequence goes on along the minus strand of JASMME010000034.1, from coordinate 2,198 downwards.
AACAGTTATATTCCAAAAAAAACCCTTACTTTTAGTCGACAAAAAAACAGGAATGCCGGAGACCATCAAGCAACAGATTTTAGCCCTTCGCCAGGCGCTGAGAACCTACAATTACGAGTACTATGTACTGGACGACTCTTCAATCTCAGACCATGTATTTGATCAGAAAATGGCCGAGTTGGCCAGGTTGGAACAAGATAACCCTCAGTATTTCGATCCCCATTCTCCCACCCAACGGGTAGGGGGGGAGGTTACCAAGCATTTTAAAAATCTCAAACACCGGTACCGGATGTATTCCCTGGATAATTCCTATTCCAGAGAAGACCTGTTGGATTGGGAGAAAAGACTCCAAAAATTACTTGGTACAGACCGTATTGAATACACCTGTGAGTTAAAATACGATGGAGCTTCTATCAACCTGCGCTATGAGAATGGTGTGCTGCAAACGGCGGTTACCCGCGGAGATGGTTTTCAAGGAGATGAGGTAACAGCCAATATCAAAACCATTCGTTCTATTCCCTTGTTGTTGAAGAAATCTATGCTAGATACCTTTGAGATTAGAGGAGAAGTCATCCTGCCATTGGACGGTTTTAAAAATATGAACACAGCCCGTCTGGCCGCTGGTGAACAGCCCTTTAAGAACCCCAGAAATACCGCCAGTGGCAGTTTAAAACTACAGGATAGTGCCGTGGTTGCCCAGCGCCCCCTCGATTGTTTGCTCTATCACGTAGTGTCGGACGATCTTCCGGTAAGCACCCATTATGAAACCCTGGAAATGGCCCGTACGCTGGGCTTTAAGGTTCCCAAGGCCATAGAACGCTGTGCCAGTATTGAAGCGGTAATGCAGTTTATAGAAACATGGGACCAGCAGCGTCATCAGCTCCCCTATGAAACAGATGGGGTGGTGGTCAAGGTCAATTCACTATCACAACAAGACGAATTGGGCCACACTTCCAAGGCACCCCGTTGGGCCATTGCTTATAAATTTAAGGCGGTACAGCAGTCTACAGTACTTCGAGAGATTAGTTACCAAGTTGGGAGAACCGGTGCGATTACCCCGGTTGCCAACCTAGCGCCGGTTTCTTTGGCCGGTACGGTTGTAAAGCGGGCTTCCTTGCACAATGCCGATCAGATCGAAAAATTATCGGTGAGGTTGGGAGATACGGTTTATGTAGAAAAAGGCGGGGATATCATTCCTAAGGTTCTCGGGGTCGATTTATCCAAAAGACCTGTAGACGCAGTGCCAGTTCAATATATCAATCATTGTCCAGACTGTGGAACCACCTTGGTCAGGAAGGAGGGAGATGCCAAACACTATTGCCCAGACAGCTATGGTTGTCCCACACAGATCAAAGGTAGGATTCAGCATTTTATCAGCCGAAAAGCCATGGATATTGATGGTTTGGGTGCTGAAACCGTTGAGCTACTCTTTTCGGAAGGCTTGATTTGCAATTATGCGGATCTGTATACGCTCACAGCTTCCCAATTGGAGCCTTTGGAGCGTATGGCAGCAAAGTCTGCCCAAAATGCAGTGACCGGCATCAAGCAATCGATCGAAATTCCTTTTGAGAAAGTGCTCTTTGCCCTGGGTATCCGATTTGTGGGCGAAACCGTTGCCAGGAAACTAGCCAAGCATTTTAGGTCAATCGATGGGTTGATGAAAGCGGATATGGACGCCTTGTTGGCGGTTGATGAAATTGGGGAGCGAATCGCAAACAGCGTCTTGGAATTCTTTGGTGATTTGCGAAATATTCAGTTGGTAAACAGGCTTCGCCAATACGGTGTGCAACTGATGAGTAATGAATCAGCTTCCCTTGCTGTATCCAACTTGCTCCAGGGAAAGAAGTTGGTGGTTTCAGGGGTGTTTACCAGTTTTACGAGAACTGAACTTAAGAAATCCATCGAAGCGAACGGTGGGGTTGTGGCGGGGTCCATTTCTGCCAAAACAGACTTTGTAATTGCAGGTGATCAGATGGGGCCGAGTAAACGGGCAAAAGCCGTCCAATTGGGGATTCCTATTTTGTCTGAAGCTGATTACCTCGGTATGTTGAAAAAATAACTTGGCTGACCAGGAGATTTACGGGCCGCTGCAAGCAGTTTTAACGGCTCTATACAAGGATGCTTTCTCCCCTGGCTACCAGGGCCTGGTCTTTATCAAAATAAAAATCAATCCTACCCATATTAATCCCGTAGCAACC
>JASMME010000349.1 GCA_030748365.1 Lutibacter sp. | reverse complement strand
AAAAACCCTTATTTTTGTCCTATGCCATTCAAGTTAGTAGCCTCATTCAGCCCTACCGGAGACCAACCCGAAGCCATCGCGCAACTGGTAACTGGTATCCAGGGCGGTGAAAAATACCAAACCCTGCTTGGGGTAACTGGTTCGGGAAAGACCTTTACCGTGGCCAACCTGATCGAGCAGGTACAAAAACCCACCTTGGTGCTGGCCCACAACAAGACCTTGGCCGCCCAATTGTATGCGGAGTTTAAACAATTCTTCCCTGACAATGCGGTAGAATATTTTGTTTCCTATTACGACTACTACCAACCGGAGGCCTATATTCCAGTGACAGGCACCTATATAGAAAAAGACCTGTCAATTAATGAGGAGATCGAAAAACTACGGATCAGTGCCTCCTCTGCCCTACTCTCCGGTCGACGGGATGTCATCGTGGTTGCCTCTGTCTCCTGTCTCTACGGTATCGGAAACCCCATAGAATTTAAAAAGAATGTCATCCAGCTGGCGGTCGGCCAGCTACTCTCAAGAACCCGTTTCCTACACCAGTTGGTGGGCAGTCTGTACGCCCGTACAACGCAGGAGATATCCAGCGGCACCTTTAGGGTTAAAGGGGATACCATTACAATATTTCCCTCCTACGGAGACCATGCCTACCGCGTGCATTTCTTTGGAGATGAAATCGAAGCCATTGAAAGTATGGACCTGGAAAAAAACCAGGTCATTGAAGATTTTGAACAACTGAGTATCTACCCAGCCAACCTATTTGTCACCTCACCCGACACCCTGCAAAGGGCTATCTGTGATATCCAGGACGACCTGGTAAAGCAATACGATTTTTTTAAGGAGATTGGGAAACACCTGGAAGCAAAACGTTTAAAAGAACGTACCGAATTTGACCTTGAAATGATTCGAGAACTGGGCTATTGCAGTGGGATTGAGAACTATTCTCGCTACCTCGACGGCCGAAATCCGGGAACACGGCCCTTCTGCCTGCTGGATTATTTTCCTGATGACTACCTGATGGTCATCGATGAAAGTCATGTGACCATCCCCCAGGTTCATGCCATGTATGGCGGGGATCGCTCACGTAAAGAAAACCTTGTAGACTTTGGCTTCCGCTTACCCGCTGCCTTAGACAACAGACCGCTTACCTTTGGGGAATTTGAAACCATTCAGCAGCAGGTTCTCTACGTAAGTGCCACCCCGGCAGATTACGAACTAGAACAAACACAGGGGGTGATCGTAGAGCAGGTCATCCGGCCTACGGGATTGCTGGATCCTACGATTGAGGTACGCCCAAGTACCCACCAGATCGATGACCTGATTGAAGAAATCCAGCAACGGGTTGACAAAGATGAACGCACCCTGGTAACCACCCTGACCAAAAGAATGGCGGAAGAGCTTAGCAAATACCTGAGTCGGATTCAAGTCCGCTGTCGTTATATCCATTCAGATGTAGACACCCTGGAACGGGTGGAAATCATGCAAGACCTTCGCAAAGGCCTGTTTGACGTATTGGTAGGCGTGAACTTGCTACGGGAAGGACTGGACCTACCAGAAGTTTCTCTGGTGGCCATCTTGGACGCTGATAAAGAA
>JASMME010000348.1 GCA_030748365.1 Lutibacter sp. | reverse complement strand
CAGTCTTTTTACAACATGTGGGAAAAAACGATGTAATCATTGCTGGCGGCTTACTACCCGCTCTTAAAACAAGGTATTTTAGGGTGGGGCATATGGGCAGTGTAACGAATAACGACCTAATCGCCACGGTGGCAGCCATCGAAAACAGCCTGGTGCAAAGTGGCCATTCCTGTCAAATAGGCGCCGGTCTTAAAGCTGCCCAGGACATCCTAACGGCCTAGTGGCTCTATAAGGCTATTTATTATTTATGTAAGAGGGAAAAATCGGTAAGAACCATGGCTGACAAGGCTTCCACTATGGGGACTGCCCTGGGGACCACACAGGGGTCATGGCGGCCTTTGCCCTGCATGTCGATCAGTTCGCCTTTGTTGTCTAAGGTCTGTTGCAACTGCATAAGGGTGGCTACGGGTTTAAAAGCGACCCGGAAATAAATATCCATCCCATTGCTGATTCCCCCCTGTATGCCACCGGAAAGGTTGGTTTTGGTACTACCGTCTTTGTTAAAGAGATCATTGTGCTCACTTCCTTTCATTTCAGCACCGCAAAAACCACTGCCGTATTCGAAACCTTTGACCGCGTTGATCGACAACATGGCCTTGCCCAGTTGGGCGTGTAATTTGTCAAAGATGGGTTCCCCCAGCCCGATGGGCACCCCCTGAATGACGCAGGTAACAGTACCCCCAATGGTATCTCCCTGCTTTTTAATCTCATTGATACGCGTGATCATCTTTTCTGCTATGGTTGCATCCGGACAACGGACGGCATTGCTTTCAATCTGAGAAAAATCAAGCGCCTGATAGGGCTTATCAAGGTAGATATCACCTACGGAAGAGGTAAAGGCGTTTATCTTAATATCGGAGATTACTTGTTTGGCCAGGGCGCCAGCCACGACCCAGTTCGCGGTTTCACGGGCAGAAGTCCTGCCCCCACCCCGGTAGTCGCGGTGTCCGTATTTCTGGGCATAGGTATAATCTGCATGGGAAGGGCGGTAGCTATCTTTGATATGTGAATAATCCCCGGAACGCTGGTGTACATTTTCGATCTGGAAGCCGATGGACGCACCAGTGGTCTTGCCCTCAAAAATCCCTGACAGAAAGCGTACGGTATCTGGCTCTTTGCGTTGGGTTACAATCTTGGATTGACCGGGCTTCCGCCTGTCTAGCTCCTGCTGAATGGCTACCTGGTCAATGGCCACCCCTGCCGGGCAACCATCAATAACACCGCCGATGGCCGGTCCGTGGGATTCACCAAAAGTAGTCAGCGTAAAAATTTTTCCGAATGAATTAGACATACTGTAATCGATTAAGCCACAAATTTAGCAAAAGAATCTGAGAGCAGCTTAGGCTAGGCACTTAAAAAGCGCCCCTCCCCCCTGCTATTCCCACCAAAAAACAAGAAAAAAAGTTTGAGCAAAACAAAAAAGGGTTTTATATTTGCCCACGCTAAGGGAGAAATGGCAGAGTGGTCGAATGCACCGGTCTTGAAAACCGGCGAGGGTCACACCTCCGGGGGTTCGAATCCCTCTTTCTCCGCAAGAAACTCCTATAAATATTTAATTTACAGGGGTTTTTTTCTTTTATTAACCTGTATTTTGGCAATG
>JASMME010000347.1 GCA_030748365.1 Lutibacter sp. | reverse complement strand
CTTCGAGGGGCTTGAACAAGAAATAGCCTCCGATTATACCAGCGCCATTGCTTCCTATACAAAAGCCCTGGAACTTGATAGGAACCATTTGATCGCCCATCATAACAGGGAGCGGCTACAAACCCTGCTCAACAATACTGAGAAAAGTTTTTTTAAACAGGAACTGGGTTTGCCAACAAATGTACTGACAACAAAACCAGGGATGGATAGAGAAACCCGCCCAGCAAGAAATGAGGCAGAAAATTAACATGGGTACGCGCACCGTCAATTCTAATCATCTATTAGGCCAACTCTTCAAACTTCTCTGACAAAAAAACTGGTTGTTGTGCTGTTATTCTTAATAATATATGCTTTGTTTTTATGATGGTTTTTAATACTTTTGAACATTCTATTGACCGTGTTGAGTAAAAAAGGAACTATCTTGAACACCCTGACTGCCCTGGTGCTTTTTACAGCCCTAATGGGCAACCCCTTTGTGCAGTTCCTTCACAGTTTTGAAGATCATGGCCATCCCCCTTGTACGGAAAAAAGCACGCACTTTCACGAAGGAAATAATCACTGCTATGTCTGTGATTTTCAAATAAGCAGTTTTGATTACAACGTATATAACCAGTCTTTTCTTGGGAACTCACTCCCAAGAACAGCCATGGCTATTCATACTTCCTCATTCGTTCCAAGCGAATGTCCAATTAACCATCATTTAAGAGGCCCTCCCTATATTCTTAGTTAAATTTCTCCCCCATTATTTTTATTAACTAAGTATCTATTTTATCATGAAAATCAAATTTCTGTCGATACTGTTTTTTTGCAGTATTTCGTTGTTTTCTCAACATACGATTGAAGGGATTATCGTAGACGATCAATCAATCCCTGTCCAACAAACTAATATACACCTAGAATCGAGGGGGCTACACACCCTTTCAGACGCCAAAGGAATCTTCCGTCTTGACAACCTCAATGCGGGTGAATACGTCATGCATATTTCCAAAGCCGGTTATCAAACCCAGACCCTGGACTTAAAAGTTCCTTTGGAAAAACCCATGCAGCAGATTGTGCTGTTGCAGGCAGTGATAGAAATGAATGAAATCATTATTTCAGCCCCTTTCCACAAACGCCAACGCGACCATATCATGAAGGTTGAACGGCTAGAGACCGCAGCCTTTCAAAAACAGGGAAGTGTCACCCTTTCTGAAGGAATCACGGATTTTGACGGTGTTCGCCGGGTATCGACCGGTGCAGGTATCGGAAAACCAGTCATCAGGGGTCTTCGCGGTAGTAGGATATTGACCTACACGCAGGGGATGCGATTGGAAAATCAACAATCCGGCGATGATCACGACCTCGGTTTACAAGAAGCCGGGATTGAGAGCGTGGAGGTCATCAAAGGGCCTGCCTCCTTACTATACGGCAGTGATGCACTCAGTGGTACACTCTATTTTAATCCGGAGCGCTTTGCAGCCCCAAAGCAATCAGAAACCAATTTTAACAGCCGTTATTTTTCAAATACAGAAGGCCTGTCCACATCGCTGGGCACAAAGTGGAGTGGCGATCAATTTAAATTCCTAGCCCGGGCTACAAGGGTCGCCCATGCAGATTACCAAACACCTTCCTACAGGCTTAGC
>JASMME010000346.1 GCA_030748365.1 Lutibacter sp. | reverse complement strand
GTAGTTGTAAATTGCTTTACAGGGCAAATATACAATTAATTTATAAAAACAACCTTTTATTTGCTCGTTTTTATACAGGTAGAAGCCCTGACGTTCAGGTCAGCAGAGATGACCTCTGTCTTAGGTTCCTTAGGAGCTATATGTTCTATACGGTTGATTAACAGCTCGGCGGCTTGCTGCCCCATGAGAAAGCCATGCTGTACAACCGAGGTCAAAGGAGGGGTGGTAAATTCGGAAATCAGGCCACTGGTAAATCCGATAACTGCGATGTCTTCCGGTATGCGGAGCCCGCGTTCCCTGGCTATTTTCATGGCGATGGCCGCATAAATCTCATTGACCGCTAAGATGGCATCCGGTGGCTTAGGGCCTGTAAACACTTTTTCAATCTGCCCATACAGGTCTTGCTTGTCGTCAATCTTGTAAATCAGGTCTTCATCAATCTCCATTCCCGCCTTGTGTAAGGCTTTTCGGTAACCTATCTTACGCAAAGCACCTACGGTTACAAAATCCTGGGTAGTGATTAGTGCAATGTTTTGGCGGCCCATATCCATCAGGTGATTGGCTCCCTTAAACCCGCCGCCGACATCATCTATAATAACCTTGTCACAGGCCAACGAATCATGTACCCGGTCAAACAGAACCAAAGGAAAATCATCCTTGATCAAGGCCTCAAAATGGTGGTAATCATTCTTTTGCTGGGTGCCCCTAGCCAAGGAGACAATTAAGCCGTCCACACTGCCATTGGTCAATACACTGATGTTGGTAACCTCCTTCTCAAAGGATTCGTTCGACAAGCAAACCATGACATTATACCCTTTGGCATTGGCATACTCTTCAATACCATCAATAACCGTCGAAAAGAAGTGGTGGACAATCTCTGGGATGATCACCCCGATGACCGAGGTTTTCTGGTTGCGCAATTGCAGGGCCAAACTGTTGGGCTTATACTGATAATAATCAGCGAAAGCCTTGATTTTTTCCCTGAGCTCTTCACTGATTTCGTTGCTGTTCTTCAGGGCCTTGGAGACCGTTGAGATAGAGACATCAAATTCTTTGGCGATTTTCTTTAAGGTGATTCGCGGTTTCACTTATTAGATGGTATTAAGACAATTGTCTGTAAAGTTAAGATATGTTTAACAAATGTAAAAACTTTAGGGCTTGATTCAAGTGATGAATCGATTTTTATTCCCCTAATAAATCGCCGTAAATCACTATTTACAAGCGAACTAAAATTTTTAAAATGAGGAAATATAGCGCTGTTATAAACCAACATATTTAAGCCGTTGCTCTTAAAGACCTAGGTGTATCGTTACAATCAATCTACGCCAACGTTTTCGTAAAAAACTTATAAACACGAAAACGTTGTAGTAAGCCATTTAATTGGTAAAAACACGCATAGGTTAAGCTTAATGCGCTAACTTCACAATGCGAAATGCGATGTAAAGTAGTACCATTTTTTAGTAAACCTTATTAATAATTAACATAAATGTAGATGAAAAATACAATAAAAGTGTTTTAATTATCATTAAAATGCTTAAAACATAGTTAAAATTGACTTTTTACTTAAAAATGATCATTTTTAGCTGTTTTTGGTCTTTTTTCTAAAAATTCAATAGAAAAATAA
>JASMME010000345.1 GCA_030748365.1 Lutibacter sp. | reverse complement strand
ACGGGCAATCTCACTTCTAAAGGTATCAACGGAGAGGCGGATGTTTTCGAACTCCTGAACGAGCAGTTTGACTACCGGAAGGATCCGTTTTTGTTCTTCTTCTACCGAAATATGTTGCGCGCCTGGCCTCGAAGAATAGGCACCCACATCGATAAAGGTAGCCCCCTCTTCCAGCATTTTTTGGACCTGTTTGATGATTCCCTCCGGCTTGTTATACTGTCCGCCGTCAAAAAAAGAATCTGGGGTGATGTTTAGAATACCCATCACTTTGGGTTTGTTTAGGTCAATAAGTGTTCCCTGGCAATTAATGGATTTCATGGGCGTACTACTTTGTTGATAACCTTGGTGATTTCAGGTGCTTTGTAGGCGTCCATGTTGCGAAGTAAAGTGGCAACCTGGTCACTTACGATCAGCATTTCCCGGTTTGTGTTTTTTAGGTAGCCCTCTTTTACCATTCTGTCGAGCTGAGCAATCAGGGGATCAAAGAATCCCAGGGTGTTTAAGATGCCTACGGGTTTTTGTTCAATACCTAGCTGACTCAGGGTCAGTGCCTCAAAAATTTCATCAAGGGTGCCAAAGCCTCCGGGCAAGGCGATGTATCCATCTGCTAGTTTGCTGATTTCCATTTTTCGCTGGCTCATGGTTTTGGTGATAATCATTTGTTCAACCCCATTGTGGACGACCTCTTCATGGGTCAGTAAACCTGGAATGACACCGATGACTGATCCCTTTTGGGCGAGCATTCTGTTTGCCAGTACGCCCATCATCCCTATTTTTCCGCCACCGTATACCAGCCCGATGGACGCCGAAACAAAATGATCAGCCAATTCAATAGCCTGTTCTTGGTAGGCCTTGCGGAAGCCCAGACTTGATCCGCAGAAAACAGCCATTTTTTTCATAGTATGATGCTTATTAAGAAGGAAGCCTGTAAGACCCTGTTTGCCTGTCCTTAGCGTCTATGTTTGGGACAGCATAGGGGCGAAAAGAGAGGGCTTGTGAAAATTGATTTTTTAATTCGTTAAATTTGTTCGAAATTTACGCAAATTATCAACGCTGTATGCAAGAAACTTCAAAACAATACGACAAGGTCATTGCACAATGTCGTTCTCTGTATATAAATAAACTCAAGGATTATGGCAGTGCCTGGCGTATTTTACGCCTGCCTTCCCTGACAGATCAGTTATTTATAAAAGCCCAGCGCATTCGTCAGCTGCAGCAGAAAAGTACCCGGAAAGTTGATGAGGGAGAAGTCTCTGAGTTTATAGGAATTGTCAATTATGCGGTTATGGCCCTCATCCAGTTGACCCGCGGTGTGGTTGAGCAACCCGATCTTACTCAGGAGGCAGCCGTGGCCCTGTACGATGAGTATATTGCAGCTACCAAGCAGTTGATGGAAGACAAGAACCACGATTACGGAGAAGCCTGGCGCGATATGCGTGTGAGTTCCCTGACGGATCTGATTCTTCAGAAGTTATTACGTGTCAAGCAAATAGAGGACAACCAAGGAAAAACCATCGTGTCGGAAGGTATTGATGCCAATTACCAAGACATGATCAATTATGCTGTTTTCGCCCTGATTCTAATCGAACAAACGAGCTGATCTATGAAACAGGTATTTTTATGGCT
>JASMME010000344.1 GCA_030748365.1 Lutibacter sp. | reverse complement strand
AAATAAAAATTTAGATTCATCTAAAAAAGCCGATAATCTAGTTCTTTTCCGGCCAGGTATTTAAACGATCATTTTTTATAAACACTCCATAATAAACCGTATTTTTGGGTTTCAATCCATTGATATGCATATTGTTGTTTACGGTAGCGGAGGCGTTGGCGGCTATTTTGGTGCCCGCCTGATACAAGCAGGCCACCAAGTCACCCTGATCGCCAGAGGTGCACATCTCGCAGCCATTCAGCAGCAGGGATTGCGTCTTAAAAGCCCCCTGGGAAACTGCCTAGTCTATCCAGCGGTGGCCACCTCATCGATTGGGGAGGTCAGTGAGGTAGACCTGATCCTGGTCTGTGTAAAGACTTGGCAACTGCCTGAAGTGGCCCAAAAAATCAAACCAATTGTACAGGCGCACACCCGGGTGATTTCACTCCTAAACGGTGTGGAAAACCAAGACATACTTACCGTTGCTATCCCAGCCGCACAAGTGTTTGGCGGGCTTTGCAAGATTGTCAGTTTTGTAGAAGCTCCTGGCCTAATCAGGCATGCCAGTTACGAGCCCACCATTGTTTTCGGCCCTTTGGACCACCAGGTCAGTCCCGAGGCCCAGGTTGTTGAAAAAGCACTGCTCAATGCGGGTATCAACACCATACTGACGATGGATATCTACTGTGAGATTTGGACAAAATTTTTGTTCATCACTACTGTTAGCGCCTTGGGCGCCCTTACCAGGGCCACTATTGGAGAGATGTGTGCCCAGCCCTCGGTCAAGGCGCTTATGCGCCAGACCGCGCAGGAAATCGTAGCAGTTGCCCGGGCCCAGCACATACCACTGCCGGACGATTGTATAGACAAACAATTCGAGATCATCGAATCACAGCCTTTTGAAACCACCGCTTCTCTGCAACGCGATTTCCTAGCAGGCAGGCCTTCCGAACTAGAAGCCCAGAACGGGGCCGTGGTACGCTATGGAAAGGCCCTGGGCATTCCCACCCCCGTAAATGCCTTTATTTATCATTGCTTATTGCCACAGGAGCTGAAAAACAGGACCTAAAAAAGAGTTTTGTTCTCCGCAGTATCCGTACGACTCCCAAAAGTACTTGTGGAACCATTAAAAAGCCCCTTTATAAATATAGATATAAAACGTAACTTTGCCCTTTTAAAATCTCATAAGAACAGCATGGAGTACAATTTTAGGGACATAGAGGCCAAATGGCAGCAATACTGGGCAGACAACCAAACGTTCAGGGCTGAAAACGGAGGAGACAAACCAAAGTTTTACGTACTCGATATGTTTCCCTACCCCTCGGGAGCCGGCCTGCACGTAGGGCATCCGCTGGGTTATATTGCTTCAGACATCTACGCCCGTTACAAGCGGCACAAGGGCTACAATGTACTTCATCCTCAGGGGTATGATTCTTTTGGCCTGCCTGCAGAGCAATACGCCATCCAAACAGGTCAGCACCCTGCCAAGACCACGGAAGCCAATATTGCTACCTACCGAAAGCAGCTCGATAAGATTGGCTTTTCCTTTGATTGGTCGCGAGAAGTACGAACTTCTGACCCTGGCTACTACCAATGGACACAGTGGATTTTCATACAACTTTTCAATGCCTGGTACGACAAGGACGCCGATA
>JASMME010000343.1 GCA_030748365.1 Lutibacter sp. | reverse complement strand
GACCCCTGGAAAAGGAAATCAACCGAATCTCGGGCGTAGACGAAATCGTCTCCTCCTCTATTGAAGGGTTTTCATCTATCCAAGTCAAATTTGATTTTAGCGTCAGCCCTACAGAAGCGCTGAGAAAAGTAAAAGACAAGGTAGACAAAGCGCTTTCCGACAAGGATTTCCCCAAAGACCTGCCAGCAGAACCGACGGTAGAAGAAATGAATTTTGCGGAGTTGATGCCCATTATGAACATCAACCTCTCCGGAGATTTTTCGATGGACCAGTTAAAGGAATACGGGGAATCCCTAAAAGATGACATTGAAAAAGTACCTGAGATTTCCAAAGTTGAAATCCGGGGCATCCAGGACAAGGAAATAGAAATCAGTATCGATCTGTATAAAATGCAGCTTTCGAAAATCAGTTTTAACGACATTGCCATGGCCATTCAAAATGAGAACATGACCGTGTCTGGTGGTGACCTGTTGGAAGACAGCCTTCGAAGGAACGTTCGGGTAATCGGAGAATTCAGATCGCCTAGTGAAATCGAAGATGTGCTGGTTAAACAGGACGACAACAACCTTGTTTACCTGCGTGACATCGCCAAGGTCCGTTTTAAGGAACAGGAAAAACAGAGTTATGCCCGTGAGTTTTTACAACCCGTACTCATGCTGGATGTTTCCAAACGCGGCGGAGAAAACCTGATCAAAGCCTCTACACAAATCGACGCGATCCTGGCCAAGGCCAAAGCACAGTACCTGCCCGACAATTTGCATATCTCCAAGACCAATGACCAGACCAACGATACCAAGACCATGGTGGCAGACCTGGAAAACAGCATTGTGCTAGGGGTGATCCTGGTGGTATTGGTTTTGTTGTTCTTTCTGGGTGTTCGCAATGCACTCTTTGTAGGCATTGCCATCCCGCTGTCCATGTTTATTTCATTTATCATCCTGCATGCCCTGGGGGTCACCCTGAATACCATGGTGCTTTTCTCATTGGTCATCGCACTGGGAATGTTGGTAGACAACGGTATTGTGGTGGTGGAGAATATCTACCGACTATTAGACAAAGGCCATTCAAGATTTGAGGCTGCCAAGTACGGAGTGGGTGAGGTTGCCATGCCCATCATTGCTTCTACAGCCACCACCCTGGCCGCCTTTTTACCCATAGCCTTCTGGCCCGGTATCATGGGTGAGTTTATGCGCTACCTACCCATCACCCTAATCATCGTGCTAAGTTCATCGCTGTTTGTAGCCCTGGTCATCAACCCAATGCTTACCTCGGTGTATATGAAGATTGAAGAGGAGGCACCTGATCACCACAAAATCGTTCGTGTCAGCGCCCTGCTGACTGCAATGGGCATCATCAGTATTGTTACGGGCCTTTCCCTAGAAATAAAAGCGGCCAATGCGCTGGGCTTGTTCTTAGTTATTGCCGGAGGGTTACGGGTCGTCAACACCTGGTTATTAAACCCGGCAACGGCCTGGTTTCAAAAACGTTTCTTACCCCGTTTGGAAGAAATTTACGAGCGAACGCTGCGTTACGCATTGTCTGGAAAAAGACCCCGGTTCTTCTTCCTGGGTACCTTCGGCCTGCTGATGGGTTCCTTTGTACTGTTCGCTATCTTTCCACCCAAGGTCTTGTTCTTCCCGGAAAC
>JASMME010000342.1 GCA_030748365.1 Lutibacter sp. | reverse complement strand
GTGCCCACAACAGGAGCGGGCCCTTCTTGTAGTATTCTCGGAAATGCCCTAGAACGGGGCTATGGTATTACGCCTATTTCTGATCACTTTTTATCACTTATCTCCCTTGAGGTAGTATTGGCCGATGGGTCTATATACGAATCGCCGTTCAAAGCTTTCCAAGCTTACGAGGTCTCTGCTCTCTCTAAGTGGGGAATAGGCCCCTATATAGACGGTATCTTTACCCAGTCCAATTTTGGTATTGTTACCAAAATTACCCTTTGTTTAGCAAAAAAGAAGGAATGTATTGAGCTTTTTATGTTTCCCATTTACGAAACTGAAAATTTTAAAAAAACAATCCCTGTAATAAGGGCATTAAAACAATCTTTAGGAGGTATTATCGGCGGAATCAACCTCATGAATGATGAACGGATGGAAGCAATGTTCGGCAAAGATAATGTCAAATCTTCTCCTACCTGGACAGGACTTGGAGCACTTTACGGACCACCCGGATTGGTCAAAGAAGCTAAAAAAATAGTATCCGAAAAACTTAAACGTGTCGGCATTACTCCAAGGTTTATCAATCAAAAAAGAATAGACCTTATAAAAAAAATCGAGCAAAGATGTCCCCAATTCGTTCGTAATTACTTTTCTAATAATATCAAACTATTGAATGCCGCCCAAAAATTTTACCAGGTGCTTAATGGTAAACCCTCGAAAGTAGCCTTGCCCCTGGCCTATCTAAAAAATGTAGTGAAACCTGATTTTAACTGTGACGTAAATCCGGCACTTGATGGTTGTGGCCTAATCTGGTTCTCCCCGTTGTTACCCATCAAGGCTGAAACTGTAAGCTTGTATATTAAACAGGTCTATGAAATATGTAAACGCAATGATATTGCGCCACTCATTACACTTACCACCGTTTCGGAAAACTGCTTTAACTCTACCATACCGATCTTATTCCAAAAAGAAGAACCAGATGAAAAAGTCAGGGCAAAGAAATGTTATAAAGAATTCCTCTCAATGGGGGAAAACATGGGTATAATACCTTACAGGATAAATATAGATTCTATGGGGCTTTTCGAGGAAAACCAACACCTTACCTCTGTACAGCTAATCGGTAAAATCAAACAAATACTTGACCCCAATAATATACTCTCTCCGGGGCGTTATAACATCGTAAATCACATAGATTGAATACCCTAAAATGAAAATACAGCGCTATTTTTTCGTCATTTTCTATATGCTCGGATTAGCTACTGCACTTTCGCAGGGTACAATTCTGTTTAACGATGACTTTAAAAAAACACTGATAGGCGAACATGTTTCAGTTCTTACAGACAGCCTCAATATCTTAGTATTAAACGATGTCGTCAATCAAAATCATTTTTTTAAACCCAACAAAAGGGAAATTCTTAACCTGGGACTTTCGAGAAATAGCCACTGGCTGAAATTTGAGGTTGAGAACCAAACAAATGCTGCTTATCTCATGTTACTTATTGACCAAGCATCAATCAATTATATAGCACTGTACACAAAGAATTTCAAAGGCTTGTACACCTCTGTTACCTTGGGAGAACATCAGCAATTCAAACATCGAAAATATAAACATCCTGTATATTTGTTCGATCTTGACTTACCAACCGGTACCCGAAGCACTTTTTATATGAAAGTTAAAAGTGATGAACCTATTAAC
>JASMME010000341.1 GCA_030748365.1 Lutibacter sp. | reverse complement strand
GAACCTGACGGTCAATGAATCCTTTGCCACTTACAGTGTATACCTTTGGTATGCATACAAATACGGTAAAGACCGTGCAGACGCGCATATGAATGCGGATGTTGAAGCCTATTTACGGAGCAATAGTGAAGACAAGGACTTGGTTCGTTTCTATTACAAAGACAAAGACGATATGTTTGATGCCGTCAGTTATAACAAGGGAAGTGCCATTTTACACATGCTTAGGGACTACCTGGGCGACAAGGCCTTTTTTAAGGGTTTGGAACACTACCTGAGAAAACACCAATTTGGCAGTGCGGAGGCCCATGATTTGCGACTTGCTTTGGAGGAAATTAGCGGTAAAGACCTCAACTGGTTTTTTAACCAGTGGTTTTTTGGCAACGGGCATATACATATGCAGGTGAGTTACGATTATAACACCATCAACAAGACGGTCACCGTAACGGTTCGTCAGCTGGGAAAACCTTTTGTCTTTCCTTTGTCAATCGATATCTACGAACCTGGTGGAACCGCGCGTCACGAGGTTTGGGTAAAAGAGGAGGAAGCCTCGTTTACCTTTCCTTTTAGCCAATTACCCAAGTTGGTCAATGTAGGGGCAAAGCACGTATTGCTGGCTTCGATCAAGGATACTAAGACCCTGCAAAATTACCTGTACCAATACAAGCACGCACCGCATTATGTTGACAGGAAACAAGCCATTGAAGCCATTGCAAAGGAACAGCAAACAGAAAAGCAGGCTTATAAAACCATGTTAAAAGCCTTGGACGATCCCTATTATGAGCTGCGCAAGTTTACCCTGGAAAACCTGGACCTTTTTCAGAAATACAACAAAAAGGAGGCCATTGCTAAAATCGTTCAACTGGCCCGTAATGACAAGCATACCAAGGTACGTGCTACCGCAATTGAAGTGCTGGGAAAGCTAATTGACCCCACCTTTATACCGGTATTCATGGAAGGGCTTAGACAGGAATCCAATGCCATCCTGTCTGCTTCGCTGGTGGCTTTGTACGGCGTTGATCAGGCAGCGGCACTGACAAAGCTGGCATCGCTGTCTCCAGAGGTCAAAGAACGGCTTGCAGATGCGGTGAGTTTGATTTACCTGGGAGAAAAAGACCTGGAGCAACTGCCGTTTATAGCCAAACAGGTGGTCAAAGGCATGTTTTTTTCACAGGCCCCGCGAACCCAACAGGCCTATGGAGAAGCTTTTCAGTGGATCGCTAGCAGCGATAACAGGGAAGCCATTGCTACCCTGGCAGATGACCTGGTAACAATGGGCTTACGATACAAACAATACAAGGCCGACAAAATGGCCATCAACTTACTGAATCAGGTATTGGACAAACAGCAGGCTTCTGAGAATAAGGACAAGGAAGGCATTCTACAAACTGTCAAAGAAGCCATTGCCAAATTGATGGAGTAGGGGCTACTCCCAAAGCTATAATTAAAAAAACCGCCTGTGGGCGGTTTTTTTTTGCTCAAGGCTTATAGGTCTTACAACGACCGTCTGTATAACACACAATCACTTGTTCAATGGCCTGTTCGCTTAGCTTTATAGTGGCATTGCCGGCCTTGTCAACGACAGGGTCAGGGGCCTCACCAGGTACATCTTCAAACAAATCACGGGCAGGTATAGGGGAGGGAGGCGTTTCTTCAGTACTTTGCTCAAAGGGCGCTGCCCC
>JASMME010000340.1 GCA_030748365.1 Lutibacter sp. | reverse complement strand
GATACGGTTTAGGATCATCTCATCTTGACTTGTTTTCTCCTGTGACTCATTGTTTACTGGATTTTCAACAGTAAACCCAATATTTGTCAAAGCTTGAAAAAAATCCCCAAGCCCACATTTTCCAATCCGGGCAGCGTCTTCAATAGTAACCCTGGGGGCTAAAATTTTTCTTAAAACAGGATTTCTCAACTTCTTAAAATGAGGATTGATCGCTACAATCGCCTCAACAGCGTCCTTATTTTGCTTGATTAGGGCTGCTATTTTAGTCTGGGCATTGATTTTCATTTGTCGGGCATTCAGGTAAAATTGGTCTATAACTATTTCTGTGTTTTCCTGGTATTTTTCGTACTGTAATAAAATCGTCGGGGCCAGGGCCTTTCTAACCAAGGAGCAACAAAATACCAATCCCTGATAAGGCCCCTAAGAAAATTCGTTTCTTTTAGAAAGAGGAGGCGCTATCATCGATTGTTAATTAAAAAACATACCGTATAACGCCAGGTGTTCCTGAAGTTCCGTAAGCTGACTGTCGGCTATCTCCTGTTCTTGTATTTCTTCCACTTTATCAATTAAAGGTAATAGAAAATTATGAAGTTGGTCATGTGCCTCACCCTTCATACTACAGTTTTCAAAAATAATATTTAGTTCTTGTTGCAACGCTCCCCCAAGTTGGGTTACAGGCAATTCACTCCCCGCTACATAAGCAGCAACTATCTGATTCATGTTTTTTATGGCGGTTGTTGTTTCGGTATTTACCTGCCATTTATTTCCATCATTTAAGATCAAACCAACACTATTGTCAATAATCGTTTTGGTATGAACCTGTTGACCTGTTTTTGAGGCCGCATGCTCATTGCCAGGCTTACAGGCAACAGACAACAGTCCCATGCCGACCATCCATATAATAAATATTCGTTTTCTTTTCATTTTACGTAGGCTATTTAAGCTATTGAATACTATACAAATCTAGCAATTAATTTTAATAAAATACTAATTAATCTTTTATTGTATATCGCAATTACAAACAAGAAAATTCATTTGGTATTTATCCTATTATAAGTCTTTGAGGAGGGTTTGGGCGATGTTTTAAGACGGCTGCTATAAAGCTTCTTGGCCTTGAAAAAACAACCAGGGCTGTATGGTAGTGCAGCTATGGTGTATGGACATTGGTAAACCCTACTATAATTATATCAACGGGCCACTTTTGTAGCATAACAAAACCTTTCTTGGAGAGACCAGCACAAAAAAAAGGAAGCCTCTCAAAAATGAAATGGCTTCCGCTTTGGTGGGTCATACTGGATTCGAACCAGTGACTTCTACCCTGTCAAGGTAACACTCTAAACCAACTGAGTTAATGACCCTTTATGAACAAAAACTTGTTCTTGATAGACCGCAAATTTACTATATTTTACCCGTTAGACAAAGCAATACTGATAAATTTCTTCGGACTGAAAAATCGCCCGAATAGCGGGGTGTGGAAAGAGAGGTTTCATACAAAACCGGTTACTTTATTGTAAATGTATTCCCTTTGATAACAAAGCCTATCAGCATTATACACAGGAAACAAGCATAGCCTATTAGCGCTATTTTCTGATCGACCCAATAGTATAAAAGTACATAGAGAATTGTGGATGAAATCGCTAGGTATAAAAAGAACTTTTTAAAGAATTTTAAAAAATTATCAATGTCAAAATGAGCCCTTTCTTCTGCGGTCATCGTATTGTAGCCACTTA
>JASMME010000033.1 GCA_030748365.1 Lutibacter sp. | reverse complement strand
TTGAAATTTTAAAATAAACACCATGAAGATTATTCAGTTTTTAAGCCTAAGTCTTTTGTTAGCAATGGCTTCTTGTAAGCCGGCCAAATACGCCCACTTGGAGGAAGGTATGTATGCCGATCTGGAGACGAGTAAAGGGACTATTTTACTCAAACTCGCCTTTGAAAAAACACCCATTACAGTCGCTAATTTTGTGTCTTTGGCAGAGGGTGACAATGGCTATGTAGCAGATTCTCTCCAAGGAAAGCCCTATTATGATGGGTTGACATTCCACCGGGTAGTCAATGATTTTATGATCCAGGGAGGCTGTCCTGTCGGAAACGGTACAGGCTCTCCAGGTTATCAGTTTTCTGATGAGTTTCCCAAAGATGAAACAACGGGCGAACTCTTGTTAAAACACGATCGTCCTGGGGTCTTATCGATGGCCAATTCCGGTCCGGCGACCAATGGCAGCCAGTTTTTTATTACCCATAAAGAAACCCCCTGGCTAGACGGTATGCACACGGTTTTTGGCAGTGTAGTGTCAGGACAGGAAGTGGTTGATTCCATCAAAGGCAACGATGAGATCAAACACATAGCAATCGTTAAAGTAGGTCGTGCGGCCAAGCAATTCAAAGCAGCCAAGACGTTTTCGGAACATTATGAACGTGCCCTTGTTGAAGGAAAAGAGAAAATGGTAAAAATCAAAGCGGTGTCAGCCGCCAAAAAAGCCATCTTCGACCAGCAATTGCCTAAGGCCATTTCTTTGCCTTCCGGTTTACAATATGTTATTACACATACCGAAAAAGGACTTTTTCCTAAGAAAGGGACGACCGTACAGGTGGCCTATTCTGGTTATTTTAATACAGGTGAATTGTTTGATACCAGTTATCAGGAAGTCGCCAAGGAATACGGCGTATACGATGAAAGAAGGGATAGCAAAGGCGGCTATGCCCCCTTTAATACCGTCTATGGTCCGAATGCCCGTTTGATTGCAGGCTTTAAAGAAGGGATACAAAAAATGAGGATAGGAGACAAGGCCCTATTGTTTATTCCTTCCCATTTAGGATACGGTGCCCAAGGTGCTGGAAAGGTTATTCCACCTGATACAGACCTCGTCTTTGAAGTGGAATTGGTGGGACAAAAAAAATAATAGTAGCCGTAAAATAATAATCAATGATTGAATTTTTGATAAATAAGGATATTGAGTTATTGATTTATTTAAACAATGCGGGTACCGTACAATGGGATGGTTTTTGGCTGTTTATTACCAATAAGCTGAGTGCCATCCCCTTGTATTTATGGCTGTTATACCTTTCTTACAAACAATACGGTCTAAAAAACACAGCCCTGATAGTTCTTTTTGTCGGCTTGTTGATATTGGCCGCTGACCAGACGAGTAATTTTTTCAAAGAAACTTTTCAAAGACTCCGTCCTTGCCGAGACCCGGCACTAAGGGATTTGATACGTTTGGTAAAGCCCTCTTGCGGTGGGAAATATGCCTATTTTTCTGCCCATGCAGCCAATACGATGGGGGTGGCTATTTTCTTTAGCCGTTTGTTAGGTTCAGCATATAAAACACTGCCTTATTTGTTGATTGCCTGGTCTTTGGTAGTGGCTTATAGCCGCGTATATTTAGGGATGCATTTTCCCCTGGATATCTTAACAGGCATCTTTGTAGGCATTCTTTATGCCTACCTGGTTGCTCATCTTTGTGAAAGATTTATAAAAAAGACGCGTGGAGCCTACTCTTAGCGTTGTTCTTTGGATAAGGTAAGCAGGGCTTCAGCTGCTTTAAAAGGGGTCATTGTTGACTGTTGAACCGCCTTAGCATATTTTTTTAAAGCTTGCTGAACGATCTTGTTTTGATAGAACTCATGGCTCAGCTGTTGCTGAACAGTTTCTCTTAGCCAGTAGTTGTTCTGTTTCTCTCGGTGCTTATCAAAATAGCCGCTTTTTTTCACCAGGCTTATATAGCGAATGATTGTTTCGTATACCGGTTCGATTCCCTGGTTGCAGACCGCACTGCAAGTGCTTACCGGTGGTTTCCAGTGACTGTCCTTTAAGGGATATAGCTCAAGGGCCCTGGAAAATTCGGTCCGGGCCAGTTCAGTCGCTTTTTGATTCCCTTGATCCGCTTTGTTGATTACGATTGCATCGGCCATCTCAATGATGCCACGTTTGATGCCCTGTAATGCATCACCAGCGCCCCCCAGTTTTAACAATAAAAAGAAATCTACCATGGAGTGCACCGCTGTCTCGTTCTGTCCAACCCCTACGGTTTCAATAAATATAGTGTCAAAGCCTGCAGCTTCGCACAAGATGATGCTCTCCCGCGTTTTTCTGGCAACCCCTCCCAAGGCATCACCACTAGGGGAAGGACGGATATAGGCATTGGGGTCTTTTACCAGGGCTTCCATACGTGTTTTATCTCCCAGGATACTTCCCTTGTAAATCGTACTGCTGGGATCGATGGCCAGCACGGCCACTTTGCGGTTCTTTTGGGTAAAGCACTTAGCAAAAGCTTCGATAAAGGTGCTTTTTCCTACACCGGGAACCCCCGTAATGCCAATACGTATAGACTGGTTGGCATGCGGCAAACACTTTTCCAATATATGATGGGCCTTTTGTTGGTCCGCTGACCGGGTGCTCTCTACCAGGGTAATCGCCCTGCTCAAATAGCTGATGTCACCTTTTAAAATATGTTTTACAAAGGTGTCTGTAGAAGGTGCTTTACGCTGTTGCTTCTTAAATTGTTGAACGGCTGTATCACGGAGGGATGACGAAGGTTTCGCACCGTCTACTTCCTTGAGAGTCCGGGCCGACGATTTTTTTGCAGGCATCTTTTTGGTGAGATTAGATTGAGGTAAAATTAAACTAATTATTTTATTAAAAATATCCCTATAGGTGAAACCTTTTTATAGGTAGGTGTTTAGGGGGCGCAATAATATAGGTTTTCAATCCGTAAATAAGATTTTTAGATTGGGTATTTGTTAGTATCTTTACGCTTTGTAAAACTGATCACCACCCTTTTGATGGAAATATACCAGACAAATCAGCTTAGGATTTATAATTCCCTAAGCAAATCAAAAGAAGATTTTACCCCAATTGTACCCGGAAAAGTGGGTATGTATGTATGTGGGCCTACCGTGTACAGCAATGTCCATTTGGGGAATGTCAGAACCTTCCTGTCCTTTGACCTGATTTATCGCTACCTGAAACACCTGGGCTACAAGGTGCGTTATGTACGCAATATCACTGATGCCGGCCATCTCGAGAACGATGCCGATGAGGGAGAAGACCGCATTGCTAAAAAAGCCCGCTTGGAAGAAATCGAACCCATGGAAGTAGTACAGCGTTATACTGTAGATTTTCATCAGGTTCTTCAGCGGATGAATTTTTTACCGCCGAGTATTGAGCCAACGGCCACGGGGCATATTGTGGAGCAGGTAGAGATTGTCAAAGCCATTATTGCTAAAGGCTTGGCCTATGTCGTAAACGGTTCCGTTTATTTCGATGTTATCAAATACAACAAGGAAGAAGCATACGGAGAACTATCCGGAAGGGATATAGAGGCGGCTGTTCATCAGACCCGTTCCCTGGACGGACAATCTGAAAAGAAAAACCCACAGGATTTTGCCCTTTGGAAAAAAGCGGATGACCGCCATATCATGCGCTGGCCATCACCCTGGAGTGATGGATTTCCTGGTTGGCACCTGGAGTGTACGGCTATGAGTACCAAATACTTGGGAGAAACCTTTGACATCCACGGTGGCGGTATGGATTTGAAGTTCCCCCACCACGAATGCGAAATTGCCCAATCAAAAGCCTATAAAGGAGTGGAACCCGTCCGGTATTGGATGCATGCCAATATGCTGATCTTAAACGGGCAAAAAATGGCCAAATCTACGGGTAACTATATCCTGCCCAACGAGTTATTTTCAGGGGAGAACCAGTTGTTAGGCAGAGGTTTTAGCCCTTCCACGGTACGCTTTTTTATCTTACAGGCCCACTACAGAAGTGTCCTCGACTTTACAGGTCCTGGCCTGGAGGCCTCTGAAAAAGGCTATGTCAAACTGATGGAAGCCTTTTCGAAAATTGACAGCATTGCTTCCGGAGATAAGGATACCCTCGATATCAAGCGTTGGAAGCAGCAATGTTATGCTGCCATGAACGATGACTTTAACAGCCCTGTACTGATTGCACAGTTGTTTGAAGCGGTCAAATATATCAATCTATTGCTCGATCAGCAAGCCACCCTAACGGCTGCTACCTTGGCTGATTTTACAAGTACCCTTACCGTTTTTGTGCTCGATGTACTCGGACTCCAGGATGAAAGGAAAGACAAACGTTCAGATACCTTGTCCGGTGTTGTCGACATCCTTATTGACTTGCGTAATGAAGCCCGGGACAATAAGGATTGGGCCCTTTCTGACAAAATCCGTGATCAATTGGCTACTTTGGGAGTTCAGTTAAAGGACGGCAAAGAAGGCACCACCTTTTCCCTTCAATAATGTTGGGGAAGTGGAGCAATATATGGGCGATTCCTTTTATCTGGCTGGTACGGTTTTACCAAGCTGCCATATCGCCTTATACAGGTTCAAGTTGCCGTTATACGCCCACTTGTTCCACCTATACGATTACCGCTTTAAACAGGTTTGGACTCCTAAAAGGAGGTTGGCTGGCCATAAAACGCATTGCTTCTTGTCATCCCTGGGGAGGTCGTGGATACGATCCGGTTCCCGAAAATAAGGAAGGTTGTCAACAATGAATACAACCAATAGTTTCAACCCATAAACACCTAACAAATGACATTACTTTCTATCGACTGGAATCCTTCACCGGAAATCTTTAGCATTGGTTTTTTTTCCCTCCGTTATTACAGCCTTATGTTTGTGGTGGCCTTTGTATTGGGGCTGCATTTGATGAAGAAAATCTTCCTTCATGAGAAGATTTCCCTGGAAAAATTGGATACCCTGTTTATATATATAGTAGTCTCAACACTTATCGGCGCCCGTCTGGGGCATTTTATATTTTATGACCCGCAATTTTTGATCGAAAAGCCACTGGAGGTCATTTTGCCCTTTAGGTTTTCTCCGAGTTTTCAATTTACGGGGTTTGCTGGCTTGGCCAGCCACGGTGCTGCCATAGGCATTGTACTTGCCATGTACCTCTACAGTAAAAAAGTGCTGCAAAAACCCCTCTTATTTATCCTGGACAGGATTGTTATTCCGGTAGCCATTGGGGGTGCCTTTGTCCGTTTGGGTAATTTGATGAACTCTGAGATTATTGGAAAACCTACGCGTACAGACTACGGATTTGTATTCAAGCGTTTGGGAGAGAGTTTCCCGCGTCATCCGGCCCAGTTGTACGAAGCAATTAGCTATGTGATGATTTTTTGCGTTTTGTGGTTTGTCTACTGGAAAACCAGTAAAAAAGAGCGTGCAGGGTACCTGTTTGGTTTGTATTTTGTACTGATGTGGACCGCCCGATTTGTAATTGAATTCTTTAAAGAAGCCCAGGTAGATGCCCGTGCTGAGTGGGCACTTAATACTGGACAACTCCTAAGTATTCCCCTGATTCTACTAGGGTTCTACCTGATGTTTCGCCGGCGCGCATAATGGCCTTGGCTGCGTTTAAAACTCGCTGGTAACATGTAATTTTACGCTCGGGTACTTATCCTGGGTCATTTGAATGGAAAAGGCAGAATCCGCCAAAAAGACCAGTTTTCCCTGTTTGTCATTGGCCAGGTAACGCTGTTTGACACGTTTAAATGCCTTAAATTCCTCACTTTTTTCATCTTCAGGAGCTACCCAGCAAGCCTTGTGTACCGGTAGGTTTTCGTATTGGCATTTCGCCCCATATTCGTGTTCCAGGCGGTACTGGATGACTTCGTACTGCAGGGCACCAACAGTGCCGATAATTTTTCGGCCGTTGAGGTTCAGGGTAAATAACTGCGCCACCCCTTCATCCATCAGTTGATCCAGTCCTTTGTACAATTGCTTGGCCTTTAGTGGATCTGCATTGTTTACATAGCGGAAATGTTCTGGTGAAAAGCTGGGAATACCTTTAAAGTGTAATACTTCTCCTTCCGTAAGTGTGTCACCGATCTTAAAGTTACCGGTATCCGGAATACCGACAATGTCACCTGGATAGGAGACTTCCACAATCTCCTTCTTTTCTGCAAAAAAGGCATTGGGACTAGAGAATTTTAATTTTTTATCAAGGCGCACATGCAGGTAGGGCGCATTTCTTTTAAACGTACCTGATACGATTTTTACAAAAGCCAGTCGGTTCCGGTGATTGGGATCCATATTGGCGTGGATTTTAAACACGAAACCACTCATCTTTTCCTCCCGTGCATCCACCAATCGTTCTTCGGCCTTTTTAGCCTGTGGTACGGGGGCAATTTCTATAAAACAATCCAGTAATTCCTTGACACCAAAATTGTTCAATGCAGACCCGAAAAATACCGGTTGCAGGCTACCTTCCAGGTAGGATTCCACATTGAATCTTGGATAGACTTCCTGTACCAGTTCCAGTTCTTCACGAAGACATTCCGCCGCCTTTTCCCCGATCATTGTGTCTAGTTCCGGTACGGAGATGTCGTTAAATTCCGTGCCCTCAGAAACCGTTTGTTTGTGTTCTCCAGAGAAGAGGTTGATCTTCTTTTCATAGATATTGTAGATGCCCTGAAAATCATAGCCCATTCCGATAGGAAAGCTCAACGGACATACTTTAAGGCCTAGTTTTTGCTCTACTTCGTCCATCAGATCAAAAGCATCTTTACCTTCGCGATCGAGCTTGTTGATAAATACGATTATGGGAATGTTGCGCATCCGGCAGACTTCCACCAGTTTTTCCGTTTGTTCTTCCACCCCCTTGGCCACGTCAATCACCACAATAACACTATCCACAGCGGTCAACGTTCTAAAGGTGTCCTCAGCAAAATCTTTGTGTCCGGGTGTGTCTAAGATATTGATCTTCTTATTTTTATAGACAAATGCCAATACCGAAGTGGCTACCGAAATACCCCGCTGACGTTCTATTTCCATAAAGTCAGAAGTAGCGCCTTTTTTGATCTTATTGCTTTTTACGGCACCGGCTTCCTGAATGGCCCCTCCAAAAAGCAACAGTTTTTCCGTCAGGGTGGTTTTTCCTGCATCTGGATGTGAAATAATGCCAAAGGTACGCCTGCGTTGAATTTCTTCTGTAAAACCCATCTGTTGAATATTGAGGGGCAAATATACTCTTTATCCTTTGAATGACGCAAAGTTTAGCAGTAGGAAAGAGGCGGATAACAAATTCATTTTTGTAGTTTTGTATCAATACGATATACTATGAAAGAAGAACAAGTAATCTTGGTGAATGCTCAGGATGAAAAGATTGGATTGATGGGCAAGATGGAGGCCCATAAAAAAGCCTTGCTCCACCGGGCCTTTTCCGTCTTTATTTTTAATAAGCAGCAGGAACTGTTATTGCAACAACGGGCTGCGGGCAAATACCATTCTCCGCTCTTATGGGCCAATACCTGTTGCAGTCATCAGCGCGATGGAGAGACCAATATTGAGGCAGGGAAGCGCCGTTTACAGGAAGAAATGGGTTTTGTATGCGACTTGGAGGAGAAAACCTCCTTTATCTACAAAGCACCTTTTGACAATGGACTGACAGAGCATGAGCTCGACCATATCATGGTGGGATATTACGACTGCGATCCTGTGATCAATCCAGAGGAGGTAGCTGCCTATACATGGATGACCTTAGACGCTGTCAGAGAAGATATCGCC
This sequence comes from Lutibacter sp., assembly GCA_030748365.1. Taxonomy (GTDB): domain Bacteria; phylum Bacteroidota; class Bacteroidia; order Flavobacteriales; family Flavobacteriaceae; genus Lutibacter. Next base: position 1,976 of record JASMME010000033.1, on the reverse strand, counting down.
TTACGACCCGCTTGTTATACGGCCTGGTTTAAGATTATCTTTGCCAAATACGATCATTTTATAAACCAATAAAAACATGAAAGTAACGGTTCACCGAAAAGCCCATTTTAACGCAGCGCATCGTTTGTACAATGCTGATTGGACAGATGCCCGGAATGCCCATGTATTTGGTAAATGTGCCAACCCAAACTACCATGGTCACAACTACGAATTGATTGTGGCTGTTAGGGGAGAGATTCACCCGGAAACAGGTTTTGTTATGGATATGAAAGTCCTAAAACACTTGATAGAGACAGAGATTGAGGCAGTATTTGACCATAAAAACCTGAATGAAGAAGTCCCAGTGTTCAAGACCCTGAATCCAACAGCCGAGAACATTGCGGTGGTCATCTGGAATATCCTTCGCCCTCATATAGAGGAAGTCCTTGAACTTTCTGTGACCCTGTATGAAACACCCAGGAATTTTGTTAGCTATTCGGGTGCTTAAGCACCTAGGTGCTTATTTTTTTGCCTATTGATTTCGTCCTGTAGGCGTCTACCTACTTTTTGTTCGCGTTCCATGGCCTTTTTTCTGAAATTGTCAAAATCATTTTCCAATTCCCGGAGTCTACTCAGCGTTGATTTGGTAAGGCTGTTTCCCCGTTGGAAACGATCGATAAACACGATGAGTAAAAAGATGAGTACACCGATGACGGTCAGCGAAAGTCCTTTGAATAGTCCCTTGCTCATCCCAATATTCAGAAAGGATATTTGTTGTTTTTCTTCAAGCAATTTCGCCCGGACTGTGTCGGCTTTTTTCAGGTCTAGTTTTAAGGCACCAAGGCTTGTTTCGTACTCACCGATGCGCTGTTTGGCAAGCGCAATTTCTTTCCTGGAAGCTTCGAGAGAGTCGGTGACATTGGCTGCCAGTTTTTCCATCCACTGACGCCTGATGACCAAGTAGTGTTTGTATTGCTCAGCGTTGTTAACCAGGTAGTCAAACTGGCTATTTACCGAGCCGGTGTCAATAAATTTCCTATTTGATTGGGCCGCTACGTAGGCCGTTGAAAACAATGCCATCATCAGCAGTAACATCCTTTTGAACAAGGAGCTGCCAAGCCCTGTTTGATTACTATTAAATACCGTTCTACCGGTCGAAATCAGCGTACTGTTGTTAGATGTCCTCATTTGTTTGTCTTTACATAGGTCATTCAAGCTGGCTTAGCTGATCATTGTTGGTCAAGATGGCCTTTCCCTTTTTGATTCAAATTCTTATCTCTAAGCCGACATGGTCGGTATAGGCCACCCTTAGGGATGGCGTTTTCCGGGTGTAAAATTACAGATTCTTTTGATAATAATCTTCCAGTTCGTTTAAATACTTGTGTTGGGTTTCCGCATCGAGCAATGAATAGCGGAACGAATGCTTCGCCAGTAGGTATAGATCCTGCTTGGAAAGATCCAGGGCCGCTTGTATTTCTAGGAAGTTTTGGTTTAACTGACCACCAAAATAGGCAGGGTCATCTGAATTCACGGTTACTTTTAATCCCAGATCCATCATTTTCTTTAAGGGGTGGTTTCTCAGGTCATCCACCACCTGTAGGGCTGTGTTCGAGAGCGGGCAAACCGTAAGTGCCAGGTCGCGTTTTACCAGTTCTGTGATCAGATTTTCGTCATCTAGGGCCTTGTTTCCATGATCAATTCGTTGGATTCCCAGAAGATCAATTGCCTCCCAAATATAGCTTGCTGGCCCCTCCTCACCGGCATGTGCCAAGGGAATATATCCTGCTTTGACAGATGCCTCAAAAACACGTTTGAATTTTGATGGTGGGTTTCCTTTCTCTGAAGAATCCAGTCCAACGGCGGTAATTTTATCCTTAAAGGGTAAGACGGGAATGAATCCTATAATCCTGCGGTTTGCAACTGCATTTGGACTGTCACCCCGCATGCGTTTTGATCTAACCGTGAGTGAATTTACTTGTGAATTGGCATTAGGAAAT
>JASMME010000339.1 GCA_030748365.1 Lutibacter sp. | reverse complement strand
AAGGAAGGACTGACAACCTCCCATGAAGGGATTGCTGACTATCTTTCCAAGCATTGATCAGTCAACTAACATCGATATAAAAATCCCCCAATCGGGGGGGTTTTTGCTTGCGAAACTATTACTTCACTAACAACTACTTACTATCATGACTAAAATCACTTTAAAAGGACATCCTATCAATACCATAGGCGCGCTACCCCTGGTAGGGGAAAAAGCCCCTGATTTCCACCTGGTAAAAGCTGACCTAAGCCGGGCCAAACTAGCAGACTTTATAGGTAAGCGCATGGTCTTAAATATATTTCCGAGCATTGATACCGGTACCTGTGCCAATTCGGTAAGAAAATTTAATGAACTGGCAGCCGCTATGGAAGACACCCTTGTACTCTGTATTTCGAGAGACCTGCCTTTTGCCCAAAAGCGTTTTTGTGCTGCAGAAGGGCTGGAAAAGGTAATCCCCCTCTCTGATTATGAAAATGGCAGCTTCGGAAAATCTTATGGGCTGACCATGGAAGATGGACCACTGGCTCACCTCCTATCCAGGGCCATTATTATTATCGACCAAGAAGGCAGGGTTAGATACACCCAGCAAGTAAGTGAACTATCAGAAGTACCCGATTACCAGGCAGCGCTGGAGGCCCTATAAACAATATCAAGAGCGATACAGGCTACAGTCACATTAATTTCCTATTTTTGTGACATAAAAGCAGCCATGGCAAAAACAAAAAAAAGAAAGACCGCAAAAAAGCCGCGTTTTCAGGGAGTCAGCTCCTTTTTTAAGGACCGGCAACATCAGGCCATCATCGGGTCTTTTACCATGCTGTTCTCTCTGTTCCTTGCCATTTCCCTTGTCTCGTACCTATCGCACTGGCAGGCAGACCATAGCCAACTTTCAAAATTTACCGATGTCAGTAGCACAGTCCAAAACCTGTTGGGTAAAATAGGGGCAAGCCTAGGCCACCTACTGATCTACCAAGGAGTCGGTGTGGCGGCATTGTACCTGCCGGTACCACTTTTTCTATCAGGGGTCATGCTTTTTTTCAAAGGAACCTTGTCACCACTCAGGAAAACCTGGGGATGGGCCCTGTTAGGTATGATCTGGACAGCGATTGGCTGTGGATTCTTTGCCAACAATGCGTTGCTGGGAGGGGTGATTGGGCTGGAACTCAACCATTATCTACAAGAATTTTTGGGAAAAACAGGGTTGATCTTGGTCCTGGCTTTTTTCTTAAGTTGCTATTTGGTCATCCGATTCAAATGGACCCCCGATAGCTGGTCCTTTAGAAAGAGGCAAGCATCCGACATTGCCCCTGCTTACGATTTGGAAACTACCCACAATGAAGCATCCAATACGGGTGATATAGAAGGGCCCGCTGCTACACAGAAACCCACTATTGAAAAGCACTCAACCCTTGAAAAGAAGCCCTCCAAAGCCATTGAATTAACTAACATTCAAGAGGATGCTGTCACGGAATCGGAAGCTGTTAAAATGGATGTGGAACACATTACAGAAGAGCATCACGAAGTGGAGAACCTGTCTGACAAACTGGTCTCCGATTTTGGAGAATTTGACCCTACCCTCGAACTGGGCCATTACAAATTTCCGACCCTGAATCTCCTCAAAGATTACAACGAAAGTATTTCTGTCAACCAGGAAGAACTGGAAGCCAACAAAAATAAGATACTGGAGACCCTCAGCAATTACAAGATTGGCATTGCCAAAATTAAAGCGACTG
>JASMME010000338.1 GCA_030748365.1 Lutibacter sp. | reverse complement strand
GCTTTCCATCCGGGAAACTTTTTCTCAATGTATTTTTCAGGAGCTGTTGTTTTGTACTCAGTGAACTGCTGTCCCTGGATAATTTCTAATCGATACTGTGTGCCATTGGGGATGGTGAGTGTGGAAACCGTGCCATTGGGGTGTCGTCTTTTTACGATATTAAGACTGTCTTTGTCAACCGTGAATCCTTGTTGCTGACTGCTGTTCTGCAAAAAAGACCAATATATGGGCCGTTTTGAGCGGGGTACACGTTTCTTTTTAATCCTATTCTTTTTACCGGGTGTCGAGGGTACGAAGCACCGGAAGGTATCTACCGATCCGGAGGCCCAATAAACGATACAAGACAAGTTTTCCCCTTTTGACCAGTAATCACTCCGACTCACCGCAATGACGAGTGTCTGGGGATCATTAATGCCCAGTAGGCCAAGGGTTGGGTGGAGGCCTGTTTCTGACTGTTGTTCAAAATCTAACTGAGGAATTAGCCTATGTTGACTAAAACCCTGTTGGGAGATTAGCCACCAAAACAAACTTAGCCAATAAAAATGACTGGTTTTGGTCAAATAAGAAAGGAAGCTTAGGGGTACAAGGGGGTTGGTTTCCGCCCCTAAAAGGGTAGGAGTATTTTTTATCATTTTTAGTATAGTAGTAGTAGTGACAATGTAGGTAAATTTTTTCATAGCGTTACAAATATATATATTTTTTAATATCAACACAGACATATAATATTATAAAAGGTGTTTATTAACAGATAATTGGTGGATATATTGATCAACGGTGATTGGTGGTCAATTTATATGCTGGGTGCGGGTCATCAAACTATTTGGAATCTCTCGCTTATTAGGGGGCACTAATCAGCAGATTTTTTCTCATAAAATCAGGCTTGATTTTCCAGGTAGATGTGTGGCGGGATGTGCCTGGGAAATACACCTGCTTTTGAACTTCCTTGGAATTGGGCGCAATCCCCTTTCTTTCATTTTGTTAAAACAAAAAAAATCAATAGATTTGCGCTCCTTTTACGAGTATGGGTTTTAAAAGGACTTTGGTCAAATTAATATAAACAATCTTTTGTTGTTGTTTTCGTTCAAAACCCTGAACAGCAGCAGAATACAAATTATTATCATCAGCATTATGTCTGAAGAAACCAATAAATCAGCTGCGAAAGAAGCCGCTGAAGAAACCAAAAAACCAGTCAAGGCGACGACTGAAAAAGCTAGCGCTAAGAAAAAAACGAAAAAAGTAAGCAAACCCAAAACACCTGCAGTGGAGGAAAAAGTAGCCGATGAGGTTGCTGTTGAATCACCGGTGGTGGTGGAAGAGCCCCAAGAAACGCCGGATGATTTTTTAGCCAATTTTGACTGGCATAAATACGAAGAGGGTATTGAAGCAGTTGACGAAGAGAACATCAAAGCCTTTGAAAAGGCATTGGAGGGAACCCTCGGTTTGGTCAACGAAAGAGAAGTTATTGAAGGAACGGTGGTCAGGAAGACTGATCGCGAGGTCATCATTGATATCAATTCAAAATCAGAAGGGGTTATCTCCCTTAATGAGTTCCGTTACAACCCCGGAATCGCTGTTGGCGATGTGGTGGAAGTATTGGTAGATAAGCGTGAGGACAGCACCGGTCAGTTGGTATTATCACATAAAAAAGCACGGGTAATCAAAGCCTGGGATCGCGTGAACAATGCCCATGAGACCGGAGAAGTGATCAATGGTTTTGTCAAGTGTAGAACACGGGGAGGTATGATTGTCGATATTTTTG
>JASMME010000337.1 GCA_030748365.1 Lutibacter sp. | reverse complement strand
TCATGCAGGAGATAGAACGTGGAGATTCCGGTGTACGTTCAACTGCCTCTGTACAGTCTTCATTGGTTATGTACCCTATTTGGAAGTACGGTTCTGAGAAACAAAAACAGCGATTCCTTCCCAAACTGGCCAGCGGTGAGATGATGGGTTGTTTCGGGTTAACAGAACCCGATCACGGATCCAATCCGGCAGGCATGGTGACTAAAATTAAGGATATGGGAGACCATTACTTATTGAACGGCGCTAAAATGTGGATCTCCAATGCGCCTTTTGCCGACATCGCGGTGGTATGGGCGAAAAACGAAGCAGGCCGTATCAAAGGGCTGATTGTAGAACGGGGCATGGAAGGTTTGTCTACGCCGGAAACCCACCACAAATGGTCATTGAGGGCTTCGGCCACCGGGGAGCTGATTTTTGACAATGTCAAAATTCCCAAAGAGAACATCCTACCAAATAAAGACGGATTGGGCGGACCACTGGGCTGCCTGGATTCTGCCCGTTACGGAATCGCCTGGGGCGCCATTGGTGCGGCCATGGATTGTTATGATACAGCACTTCGATATGCCAAGGAACGCAGTCAATTTGGCAAAGCGATTGCGGGTACTCAGTTACAGCAAAAGAAACTGGCTGAAATGATCACGGAAATTACCAAAGCACAATTGCTTACCTGGCGATTGGGTACCCTTAAAAATGAGGGCAAGGCTACTTCTGCCCAAATATCAATGGCCAAAAGAAACAATGTGGAAATGGCCCTGAACATTGCCCGGGAAGCGCGTCAGGTACTCGGCGCTATGGGAATAACCGGAGAATACTCAATCATGCGACACATGATGAACCTAGAAAGTGTAATCACCTATGAGGGCACCCACGATATCCACTTGTTGATTACCGGAATGGATATTACCGGCATTCCAGCCTTTAAATAGCAAGTGAAAAGCAAGTATAAAAAAACAGCCTTTTGGGCTGTTTTTTTATGCCAATTATTGAATCATTTTTTAATTGGCAATACATAGAAGAATACCGCCATAAAGTGGGAAAAACTACCGAACAATACGAATATATGAAAGATCGCGTGGTTGAATCGCAGTCGTTTTCTACTGTAGAATAGTGCGCCAACCGTGTAAAAAATACCACCAGAAAACAACCACATAAGCCCTTTGAAGGGTAGGTTTGCTATTAGGGGCTTAATCGCAAAAATAATGAGCCAACCCATCAGTACATACGCAATGGTTGAGAGCCTGTCATAACTGCCGGTAAAGAATAATTTTAACACGATCCCTACCAGGGCCAGTCCCCAGGAAACACCAAAGAGGGTCCAACCCAACCAACCGTTTAATACAAGCAGGGTAAAAGGGGTATAGGTACCCGCAATTAGTACATAAATGGCTGCGTGGTCAACAATATTCAGCCTGCGTCTCAGGTCGGGAGATTGCACGTAATGATAACAGGTAGAGGCTGCATAGAGTACGACCAGGCTCGCGCCATAAATACTGACGCTGACCAGGTGCCAGGCACTTCCATAGGCACTGGCATAGACCAACAACATGACCAGGGCCACCACACTTAATACCAGGCCTATAGCATGAGACAAAACATTTAGTTTTTCTTCGGCAGGTTCGTAATACTTATTCTTTTTTATATCCATGTGCCATCCTGATTTTTAAATCTTATGCCACCGTCTTTTTGTCTAACAACTTTTCCAGCCCAAAAACAGAATTTTATACTCTTTAAATTCTTGATCAAAAGCCTAGATGCATTCGTGCCGTTTGAACAG
>JASMME010000336.1 GCA_030748365.1 Lutibacter sp. | reverse complement strand
ATTTCACAAAGCGCACCGCCTTTTCCAGGTTATAGGGGGCTTTTGACAATAAAGACTCAAGGCCTTTGTTCGTATTTAGGATTTCTATATCTGCTGTGCTTAAGGCATGTTCTTGCATAATTAGTCGATTTGTTTGGAAGAGCGATAATAACGCATGATGGTATTCGGATCGGGCAAAAGGGTGGTAGCTGCCTGGTCTTTGCCTTCATAGCTAAATTGAGACAGTACATACCTGATGCTCTCTAAACGGGCCGTCTTTTTATCATTGGCCCGTACAATAATCCACGGACTATAACTGGTGTGGGTTTTGGTAAACATCTGTTCTTTATAGTGGGTATAGGTATCCCACAAAGTCTGTCCCTTTTCATCTACAGGACTGAATTTCCAGCGTTTTAAAGGACTTTGAAGCCGGGCGTTAAACCTCGAAAGCTGCTCATCCTTGGATATAGAAAACCAACACTTAATCAGGATGACCCCATCTTCGTAGAGCATGTGTTCAAACTCGGGTACCTGTACCATAAACTTTTGGTATTGCTCGTCACTGCAAAAACCCATTACGGGCTCTACCACGGCCCGGTTGTACCAGCTTCGGTCAAAAAAGACCATTTCTCCAGGATTGGGCAATTCTTTGACATAGCGCCTAAAATACCACTGCCCCTGCTCTACCGCCGTCGGTTTGGTCAGGGCAACCACCCGCATTGATCGGGGATTTAGGTGTTCGGTAAATCGCCTGATATTCCCGCCTTTGCCCGCAGCGTCACGGCCCTCAAAGATAATGGCCACCCGCTTATTGTGTTTGGATACCCACTGCTGTAACTTAACCAGTTCTATCTGTAACTTTTTCAGTTCTTCGTTGTAAAACAACCTTTTCTTTACCTTATCAATGGGAATGTCTTTGCCTTCAATGATCGCCAGCAAGGCTTCGTTTGAGGTGGACTTTTCAAAATCTTCCATCGTCAATCGTAGGGGCTCATCCATGTTCAATCGTTTTTCTCAATCGTGATACAAGTGGCTGGGTCGTTGGAAAGTTGGAGCTTCGCATCGGAAGGTGACACAAAGGGTATGCCAATACCCAGCCCCCGCAAAATAAATAATATTCCAATCATTACGATGAATACTGGAATAATTTTTTGGATTTTTGATCGAAAATAAGGGGCGATACCACGTTTTAGGAATAGTGCAAAAGCCATCAAAGGGATGGTTCCCAAGCCAAAAAAAGCCATGTACAGGGCGCCGCTGGACAGACTGCCAGCAGCTACTGCCCCAATCAGGGCCATATACACCAGTCCACAAGGAAGGAAGCCATTGAGAAAACCAATGGAGAAAAAGGCCTTGGTGGATCTCTTATGCAGGTACGTTCCCAAGGCTTGCTTGAGTTTTCCAAACAGTTTGTACATACCCTTTGACACAGGGAGCTTGCCTAGCAATGAAGCGGGCATAAGTATGGCGATTATCATCAGTACACCAATCAGCACGGAAAGGCGTTGCTGAAAACCGGCCAGGTACAGCCCCCTCCCAATACTCCCAAACAAAAGTCCTATCAGGGAATAGGCAGACAAGCGACCCAAATGATACAAAACCGTTTGAAAGAATGCAGTGCTCCTGGCCTTTCTGTTGAGCGGCAGCATCCACACAATCGGACCGCACATCCCAAGGCAATGCAAACTACCGGCCAAGCCTATGACAAAAGCAGTCCAAAGCATATCAATAGGTGATTTTTTCTTTAAGTAGGTAGCTCGTATGCGCTACTTTCCAGTCAATTCTTACATTCCAACGCCCAGG
>JASMME010000335.1 GCA_030748365.1 Lutibacter sp. | reverse complement strand
TTTGTATTGGCCAGTTACGGAACCGGTGCGGTCATGGCCGTGCCCTGTGGAGACCAGCGCGATCATGATTTTGCCCGGCATTTTTCCCTGGAGATTCCCAATATTTTTGAAGGGGTGTCGGTGGAAGAAGCGGCCTTTGCAGGCAAGGAAGGTGTCCGGATTGCTCAGTCCGATTTTTTAAATGGATTGTCTCATAAAGAAGCGGTCCATCGGATTATTGAAGAACTGGAAAGTCGTGGTATGGGTTCCGGGAAGGTCAATTACCGCCTGCGTGATGCCGTTTTTAGTCGTCAGCGATACTGGGGAGAACCTTTCCCGGTCTATTACCGAAACGGGCTTCCCCAAATGATCGATCCCCAACATTTGCCCTTGGTGCTGCCCGAGGTAGACAATTACCTGCCAACAGAAGATGGCAAACCGCCCTTGGGCAATGCCAGTGTCTGGGCCTGGGATACCCGTACGAATCAGGTGGTGGAGAACCACCGGATTGACCAGCAAACGGTCTTTCCCTTAGAACTCAACACCATGCCCGGATGGGCGGGAAGTTCCTCTTATTTCAATCGTTATATGGACGCCCGTAATACCGAGGCTTTTGTCAGTGAATCCGCGGTGGATTATTGGCAGGAGGTAGACCTGTATATTGGGGGAAGTGAACATGCCACAGGCCACTTGCTTTATGCCCGCTTTTGGCAGAAATTCCTCTTTGACAGGGGCATCCTGCCAGTGGATGAATTTGCCCGCAAGTTGATCAACCAGGGAATGATTACCGGCACCAGTGCCTTTGTATACAGAATTGAAGGTGAGAACACCTTTATTTCCAAAGGACTAATTGCTGATCATCAGGTACAGCCAATCCATACCGATGTGGCTTTTGTCAATGCTGCCGATGAGTTGGATATAACCGCTTTTAAACAGTGGCGTACCGAGTTTTCCGATGCGAAATTTATCCTGGAAGAAGGAAGTTACAAAGTGGGTCGTTCGGTGGAAAAAATGTCAAAATCTAAGTACAATGTGGTCAATCCGGATGCTATTTGTCATAGCTATGGGGCCGACAGCCTGCGCTTGTTTGAGATGTTTCTGGGGCCCTTAGAGCAATCAAAACCCTGGAAGACCTCCGGTATCTCAGGGGTACATGCTTTTTTAAAGAAATTGTGGAGATTGTACCATTTTGACGGGGCCTTTTCACTGTCAGAGGATGCCCCCACGCCAGCAGCCATGAAAATACTGCACAAGACCATCAAAAAGGTGGGCGAAGACATAGAAAATTTTTCCTTTAATACTTCGGTATCTACTTTTATGATTGCGGTCAATGAGCTGACAGCCATGTCCTGTAACAAACGTGCCATACTAGAACCCCTACTAATTCTCATTGAGCCCTATGCCCCCCATATTGCAGAAGAACTTTGGGAGCGACTGGGGCATACCACGTCGATTTCCAAGGCCCCCTTCCCGGTATTCGATGCCCAACACCTTGTTGAAAGCACCAAGGAATACCCCATTTCCTTTAATGGGAAAATGCGTTTCAAACTGACGCTATCCCTTGAAATGGATAAGGAAGCCATTGAAGTCGCGGTACTGGCCCATGAAAAAACCAAGGAACAGTTGCAGGGACGTAGCCCTAAAAAGGTCATTGTAGTGCCCGGAAAAATTGTGAATATCGTAGGATAAACGTATGACAGATATGTATGAAATAATTGGGCTGATTGCAGCGACCCTTACTACTTCCGCCTTTGTTCCCCAAGTCTACAAGGCCTGGAAGACCCGCTCTACTGAGAGCTTGTCTCTCACTATG
>JASMME010000334.1 GCA_030748365.1 Lutibacter sp. | reverse complement strand
ATTTTCACGGTTTGTCATACAGATGACATACGGATGAAAAAATAAAAGAAAAGATGGCTTATATTGATAATATAGTATTTGCATTACTACTGGCAGCCGGTGTCTTGTTTTTTGTTAGGAATGTAAAAAAACTCGTCAGAAATATCAAACTTGGAAACCCTGTAGACAGAACTGACCGACCCTCAGATCGCTGGAAACAAATGTTTCTGGTCGCCATGGGGCAATCCAAAATGGTCAGACGACCTGTTGCTGGGATCCTTCACGTAATCGTTTATTTGGGCTTTATCATTATCAATATCGAAGTAATAGAAATTGTTATTGACGGCTTGTTCGGTACGCACAGGGTGCTTTCTTTTCTGGGAGGTTTCTATGATTTTCTGATCGCCTCTTTTGAGATACTGGCCTTGTTGGTATTGGTATCGGTTCTTGTGTTCTGGGTACGGAGAATGCTCGTTAGGATTCCCCGTTTCTGGTCAAAGGAAATGAAGGGTTTCCCAAAGAATGACGCCCTGTACATCCTGTATTTTGAAATGGTGCTGATGTCGCTCTTTCTGTTGATGAATGCTGCTGATGTCAATCTTCAGCAGGCGGTAGGCGTAGCAAATAACCATTACCTGAGGGTTGGCTCCTTTCCGGTGAGCCAATTTATAGCCCCGTTACTTCAAGACCTGAGTTATCAGTCACTATTTCTAATAGAACGGACTGCCTGGTGGCTTCATATTACCGGTATTTTGGTATTCCTGAATTATTTGTACTACTCCAAACACCTACATATATTACTCGCTTTCCCCAATACTTATTACGCCAATTTGGATCCCAAAGGAAAGTTTAATAACCTTAGTTCGGTCACTGATGAGGTGAAGATGATGCTCGACCCGAATGCAGATCCTTATGCAGCCCCTGCAGCAGATAGCGAAGCAGCTCCTGATAAATTTGGTGCCAGTGAGGTAACAGACCTGAGTTGGGTGCAGTTGATGAACGCATACACCTGTACTGAATGCGGTCGGTGTACCGCTTCTTGCCCAGCCAATCTGACAGGGAAGGCCTTATCGCCCAGGGCCATTATGATGAAAACCCGTGACAGAATGGAAGAGGTCGGCAAGATTATTGATAAGGAGGGCGCTTTTAAGGAAGACGGAAAACAGTTATTGGGTGATTATATCACTGCTGAAGAACTGTGGGCTTGTACCAGTTGCAATGCCTGTGTAGAAGAATGTCCGGTCAATATTGATCCGCTTTCAATTATCTTGGACATGCGTAGGTACCTGGTAATGGAAGAATCAGCTGCTCCGATGGAATTGAATTCGGTGATGACCAATATTGAAAACAACGCAGCTCCCTGGCAATACAGTCAGCAGGATCGCCTTAATTGGAAAGATGAATAGTACTTACTAACATTTAATTATATAACTACTAAACAAATGAAAAAAGAAGAAGTCGAAAAAATGCTCCATGACAAAGTTGAGGAAGGTTTGCACGTGAGTCCGATCTTACCTGAAGGTATCAAAAACTACCTGATTGATATCGATGGGACAATCTGTGATGACATTCCAAATGAAGAGCCCGAAAGGATGCTGACTGCTCAGGTGTATCCGGATGCGCTGATTACCCTAAACAAGTGGTATGATGAAGGGCATATTATCTGCTTTTTCACCTCCCGTGTTGAAGCACACAGGGACTATACGGAAACCTGGTTAAAAAAACACGGTTTTAAATACCACAGCCTATTAATGGGCAAGCCCCGTGGAGGTAATTACCATTGGATAGACAACCACTTGGTCAAGGCAACGCGTTA
>JASMME010000333.1 GCA_030748365.1 Lutibacter sp. | reverse complement strand
GTCGCAGCTTGCCAGCCGCGTGATTACTGGTGGTTACCAGGGTGGTCTGTCGGCCGATTCCCCAATGAACCAAGCGGGTAAAATAGCGGCGCCAATGCTTTTTATAATGTTGGGGATATTGCCAAAACAAGGCGTCGTGGATCACCACCAGGGTACGGGGTTTGCCAAAACGGGGGGCTACAAAATCGGGGCAAATCAGTACATCGGGTCGGTGCTTGATCAACTGTAGGGGCAGGCCCACCTGCTTCCACCACCAATAGAGGGCGTGGAACCACCAGCGCCGCCAGCGACTGTCGGGGTTTAGGTAGCGTTGTTGTTGGAGGCGTTCCTCGAGTGAATGGCTAAAACGGTAGTCTATGGCGGCTGACCCATGCAAACGGGCACCCAGTACCAACTCGGTGGTATAGGTACGGATACCGGACAGGGCTGCCTGGCAGTAAAAAAGATCGATCAGTACACGGGTTGGTCGGCTCAACAGCTTGGACTATGGTTTCCTTACAAAGATAAGGAAGGGTTTTATTTTGTCAGTCTTTAGGAGGAATTTCTTTGGGTAGGTATTGTTGGACATGGCCTACCATGAACCAGGAAAAGAGGGAGACAAAAAGATACAATTCCGCATTGGCGGTCAACAAGGGGATCAGCAGGGCCAGTTTGGTCAGGGCGGCCATATGGGCCATGGAACGAATGTATTCCTGGGTAGTCCGTCTAAAAACAGTGAGGGAGTCTCGGATACTCCTAAACAGGAGCAGTACATAGACCAACAGACCAGCAACACCCATTTGTACCCCGTAGATGAGGAACTGGTTCTCCCCCCCTATGCTAAAACGTTGGTCCACCGCACCGGCATTCCCACTCATGGCCAGGCCAATACCCAGGGGGTCCTGGAGCATGGAATCGATTCCGGCCAGCCATTCGATGAGGTGACCCAAACTGGAAGTATCGGCCAATAGCAGGCTGTCCCAAAGAAAATAAAGGGTGTCCTCCGAGGCAAACCACCAGAGATAGGCCGTGAGCAACAAGCCTGAAAAAAAGAGCCAGCGCAGCCACTGGTAAGACCTGTGTAGGAAGAGGGCAAAAAGAATGATGCCAAACGCTGCCAGGGTGGAAGCCCTGGATCCGGCCATTAAAAAACAAGCGATCAACAGGGTAAAAAAGGTGAGATCAGCCCAGGAGAGGCCGCCAGCCCGGGGCTGGTACAAACGGTAAAGCGCCAGGCTTATAAACAAGAGTAAACTGGCTGAAAATTCCAAGGGATCAGCAAAATAGGCGGCGTAACGCGGGATGCCTCCAGAGCGTTCAAAGGTCCAGCTCAGGCCGTAATGGCCGGTGGGTAATACCTCATTAAACACGCGGTTGTACTGTCCATAGCCGAGCAGTTGGTGCAGGTGAACCCCACCGAGGTATTCCGCCAGGGCCAGCCCAAAGGCCAAGAGGGCCAAGAAGCTGAGTGTTCGCCTTACCCAGGCCCACCGTTCGGGGTTGATCAGGGTATTGCGTCCAAAGAAATAGACGATCCCGATTAGGAAGGTCTGCCTGGCATAGACCAGCTTGGAAAAGAAGGAGGCGGTTCCCAAAGGAAGCAGCATATAGAGGGCGACCAGGCCCATAAAGAGCGCCATCAGTTTGTCGAGGGGACGCAGTTGCCAGGTCTGTTGGCTCAGGGAGGTCCGGCTTCCAAAGAGAAAGATAAGAAAGGCCGTCAGAATGACCAGGTCCTTGCTATAGCGCAGCAGGTGTACCAGGAGTTCCTGTTCGGTTCCCTGAAAGACAATCAATTGGAAGGTGGTGTAGAAGGGCAGG
>JASMME010000332.1 GCA_030748365.1 Lutibacter sp. | reverse complement strand
GGTAACGGCCAACCTGTTTATGACCAATGGAGAGGGCTATAAAAACCTACAAGACGAAGACGGTAAGCAACGATTTGGTGCGAGTTTGGTCTATAAGCCTTTGGAAGGCATCACGACAAAAATATATATTGACAGCCATGCAGCTGAAGATTCCAAGGCAATGACAAGCCTGGCTTTCTTTGCAGGATATCAGTCCTCTATATGGAGACTGGGGGCGGAGTATAACCTCCTGGCCAATGGAAAAAACTACCAACGCGCAGAAAACGATCACAACCTGGAAGGCTGGTCTTTGTATACAAGCGTTCGTATAGGGAAAAAATGCACGGTATTTGGCCGTTTTGACCAACTGAATTCAAACACCATATCAGGGGCTTCAGCCGCCTGGAACATAGATAAGGACGGCAATCAGGTGATTGCAGGTTTGCAATACGCACCTGCCAAGGGGCTTAAGCTCGCCTTGAACTACCAAGGTTTTGATACAGATGATTCAGCAGCAAACAACCGATCACAGGTATTTTTAAATGCCGAATTTAAACTGTAAATAAGGTGTTTATCAAAGACAATAGTATAACATTAAAATAACATAAAGGCTTGTAATAAGCCCTATTTTTGCACACAAATAAACACAGATTATGGATAATATCTATTTATTGATGATTGTAGCGCTGGCCGTACTGGCCGTAGCTGATTTGATCGTAGGGGTTAGCAATGATGCTGTTAACTTTTTAAATTCCGCCATTGGCTCCAAAGCCATTTCCTTTAGGACCATTATGATTGTGGCTAGTATCGGGATTGCTTGTGGGGCGATTTTTTCCAGTGGGATGATGGAAGTAGCCCGTAAGGGAATTTTTAACCCTGGAATGTTTATGTTCAGCGACATCATGATCATTTTTATGGCAGTGATGATCACCGATATTTTGTTGCTCGATTTCTTCAATACCTTAGGCATGCCTACCTCTACCACGGTGTCTATCGTGTTCGAATTATTAGGAGCTGCTGTGTCCGTTGCCTTGATTAAAATTGGCATGCAAGGTGATAGTTTTGCAGCGGTTACCAATTATATTAATACCACCAAGGCCACCCAAATTATCCTAGGCATTCTCCTTTCGGTGGTCGTGGCCTTTTCGGTGGGGGCCTTGGTACAATATGTATCAAGACTCTTGTTGTCCTTTCAATTTGAAAAAAAGGCGACTTGGGTCAGTGCGCTCTTTAGTGGGGCTGCCCTTACCTCCATGATGTATTTCATCTTGATGAAGGGGATCAAAGGCACGGCCTATGCCAAGGAAAGTTTTGACATTATTGGCGGACAGACCATCAAAGATTTTATGGAAAACAACGTCCTGTCTATTGTAACGGTAAACATGCTTATCTGGTCTGTGTTTTCTTTTATTCTTATCAGTGTTTTTAAAACCAATATCTATAAGATCATCATTGTGGTAGGAACTTTTGCCCTGGCCCTGGCCTTTGCGGGCAATGATTTGGTCAATTTTATCGGAGTGCCCATTGCTGCCTGGCAATCCTATGAAGCTTGGGTGGGATCCGGTGTGCCTGCCACTGAATTTGCCATGGATGTGTTGGGTAAAAAAGTACCGACTCCTACGTTGCTGCTGTTTTTGGCAGGCATGGTCATGGTGTGTACCCTCTGGTTTTCAACCAAGGCAAAAGGGGTTGTAAAAACATCCATTGATCTCTCCAATCAAGGAGAAATAAAAGAACGTTTTCAACCCAATTTTCTATCTAGGGGATTGGTAAGGATGGCAACTCTTTCTTCCAGGTACACTGCGTTGATTACCCCCAAACGCGTACAAC
>JASMME010000331.1 GCA_030748365.1 Lutibacter sp. | reverse complement strand
GCTGCACTGAAAGCGTCTGAGATACCTGCTATACAGTCGTACACTCCGGTTACGAGCACTACATAAGCAAAAAGGCTAATGACAGTAGTAATAAAAGATTTAAACAAGGATCCATCATCGATATTACTCAATGTACATCCGATAAATTTTTGGTAAAGGTTTTCAAAAAAACCTACCTTTAAAGTTGGTAAATTCATGTTATTTATATTTTAGTTGATGGTTAAATTTAGATAAATATTTCGATACTAACAAATTAAGCCTTTCTTAAAAAAAGCAATTCACCCTATAAACCAACGTTTATAGGGGGGCTAAACCAAAATAAAATATACATAACTGTATGTAAGAAGTGATAAATTAACTGAAATTGAAGATTACAAGGCTTATTAAAAAGGAGGTTTTAATGATGGTAATTATTCAATGGCTATACGCTAGGCTTCTTTGTCGCCAAAACCCACCTGTTCAAATATATCTTTGAATTCTTGTACAGGAAGGGCCTTCATATCCATATCAAGCGAATCCATCACGGATAAGATTTTCGCGGGATTCATACCGTCACCCAGTAAGCGAATCAACACAAATCCTTGCCCGTCTTTATAGCCAAATAGGATCAGCTCGTCAACAGCCACTTCAGTACCTACGTAATAGACACTTCCTCCCGTGTTTTCAGTCTGCATTCTAAACAATTGCTTATACGCAGCCTGGCTAAGCAGTTCGGACACCTTTCCCTTTTCCGTTTGGTAAAAGGCCTCGGTTGCTGACGAGACCGGGAGAGCGAGGAAATTTACCTTGTGAATGGTGCTGAGTATCTGTTGCGTTTCCCCTGACAAAGTGGATGCCTCAGGATTCAAAAGACTTGCAGGCAGGTCCATTGACACAAAGGCGGGTTGTTCTTTGGCAGTAACGTAGTATTGTTGCACGGAAGACTGGGTCTCACAAGCAATCAGGCAAAACAAGAGCATGGCAATCAACAAGGTAATTTTTATAAGCTCTCTCATTGTCCTGCTTTTTGAAGGTGTTGGGTACTTCCGGGAACGTAGCCCTCGGTAATCGCTGAAATCTTATGCAGGTCAATAAGACCTGTCAGTGATAGGATGACGGCCTCCTGTTCTTTGGCCATCGCTGGAGTTATATTACTAACAAACATCAAGAGTTCCCTTACATGGTTGTCATCCTTGCCTTTGCGAACATATATCTTAACATGGGCCTCTTTGTCTTTGACCCGCATCAATTCGGTGAGTTTGGCAGTCTTTAGATACCGTGCCACAGCCTTCTCCATCTGTTGGGCAATCTCACTTCTTTCCGTAGTAAACACTTTTAAGGAGTGTAGGTTTTGTACAAGCTCTAAATACTCAGCACCTTCAGTGCCTCCAGCATTAAATTTGGACAGCATGACAAAGGCCTCTTTGGTAACCACCACGGTGCTTACCCCCTCCATTTCTTCAAATGTGTCGAACACAGATTGCTGCGCCCAAGCACTGACTGTCAAAACCAGCATAAAGACGTATATGATTGTTTTTTTCATTGGTATTGGTTTTACGGTTATTGGTATTAATAATTTGGTATCAAATTGGCCCCACTTCAATTAGCAATTAGTCCCTCAGGGTTGTTCTTTTTGAGCTATCGGGGCTTATTTTTTCAACAATCCGCATCTGGGTTGTTTCAAAGGTCTGTATGCGGGAGATAGCCCTACTGCCTTTATGGAGATTGACTGCCAGCATGTCCAGGGCCTGCCTAGTGTCTTTGTATATGCTTTCTGCCTTCCTTTCTTGGGCTTGCTGATAGCCTGTATATACCAAGGTCAGCAAAGTGACAGAGA
>JASMME010000330.1 GCA_030748365.1 Lutibacter sp. | reverse complement strand
CGCCTACCTGATGTACAATGCTTTTACCAGGGATTTTGACCAAGCGTTGAATGAGGCCTTTGGCCAATTTATTGCGGATGGTGCCTCCGAACTGGTCATTGATCTGAGATACAACGGGGGAGGCTCTATCCAGACAGCTACTTACCTGGCGCAGATGATTACCGGGCAATTTACCGGAGAAGTATTTGTCAAAGAGCGCTGGAACAATGAGCTGCAAGCCTATTTCGAAGAATCGCACCCGGAATGGCTGGTCAATAATTTTGTAGATAAGATTGCAGCAAATAACAGTCCCATCAACAGCCTCCAACTCGATAAAGTATATATAATCACCTCAGGCAGTTCAGCTTCCGCCAGCGAATTGATTATCAACGGACTCAACCCCTATATAGAGGTCATTACAGTGGGCACCACCACACACGGTAAATATACCGGCTCTGTAACCCTGTATGACTCAGACAATTTCAGCCGCAGCGGTGACAACCTAAACCCCGAACACAGCTGGGCCATACAACCCATTGTCATGGAAACCCTGAACAAACTGGACGAAAACAGTCCCAACGGTTTTACACCCACCCATGAATTGATAGACCATATAGCGCAAATGACAGCCTTGGGAGAGCCCACAGAACCCTTGCTTTCCAAAGCCATTGAGCTGATTACCGGACAATCAGGACGTTCAACAGAAACAACAGACCTGAAAACCTTGACAACCGTCAAAGCCTTTTCTGATTCAAAAGCAGTGAAAAGATTTGGAAATGAGATGTATATCGATAAAGAACTGCCCCTTGACTTGCCTAAGCAAATTTCATTCTAAGAAAGGATCACTTCAACGATACCTCCTTATGAGTATGCTGACATTTACTGCCTGCCTACTGGCCACTTGCACAACACCCGATAAGCTGGAAAAAACCTTTGGTTGTCACCCCGTATATTTTGGAAAAACCCAGCGGGTCAATGACCTTTACAATAACTTTAGTTTAGAAGTTCCAATAACTTGGAATAGAAAGCATTACTTCAAAGATAGTTACACGGAACTAATGGTGGCGGATACGACGAGACAGCTGTCCGAATCCTATATAATAAGCAGTACTTTTACCCGCGGAACGCTCAACTTTGACCCAGCTTTTCTAAGCCAGACCCAGGCAAACTTTTATCAGGGAGGGATGGAAATCGTGGAAGCCCAGCCAAGTCTTTTTAATGGAAAACCTGCCTACTGGTTTCTTAGCAAAGGCCAACGAAATAAGCGGGTATTTCACCAGTTTTCCCTACTTATAAAGCTGTCAGACAAGGAATTTTTCCAAGCCACCACCGACCTCTACGGTAAGGAGGAACTTTCGGTCCGTATCTGCGAGTCACTAAGCCTTCTCCGTAGTCTACGGTTTTTAAAGTAATTTCAACAATCTTCGTTGTAAATACGCTTATGAAACCGTACTTTTGACAAAAATTAACCCCATGCAACAAATCATTGATCGTTTTATAAGCTACGTCACCACAGACACCCAATCAGACCCTAACAATCCTGCCTTTCCAAGTACGGATAAACAATGGAACCTGGCCAGGAAGCTGGTGGAAGAATTGAAAGAAATTGGCTTGGAATCTGTAACGCTTGATGCACATTGCTACGTAATGGCTACCCTTCCTTCGAATGTTGACCATCCAGTACCTACCATCGGTTTTATCGCCCATATGGATACCAGCCCGGATTATTCGGGGAGTCAGGTAAAGCCGCAGTTTCATCCTAATTACGATGGCAAGCCCATTGTATTAAAGGAAGGCATTGTCCTGTCACCTGATTATTTCGAAGACCTACTCCTTTATAAG
>JASMME010000032.1 GCA_030748365.1 Lutibacter sp. | reverse complement strand
CTGCAGGCACAAGATTTTCAGGGCAAGGCAGTCTACCAGACCAAATCAACCGTTCCCATGGATTTTGGTAATACCCAAATGTCTCCGGACAGGGTACAGCGTATCAAGGATATGATGAAGAACCAGCTAGAAAAATCTTTTGTATTGCATTTTGACAAGACGGCCTCTGTTTATAAGGAAGAACAAAAATTGGACCAGTCGAACAGGGGCGGTTGGATGCGTTTTATGATGGGGCAGGGGGTTCCCGGAGACCACTACAAGAATACGCAGACCCATGTTTCGGTCAAGGAAAGTGAATTTAGCGGCAGAAATTTTTTAATCAAAGATCCGCTGACTGATTACAAATGGACCCTGACACAGGAAAGCAAAATGATTGGGCAATACCTTTGTTTTAAGGCTACGACGGTGATTGAACGCCCCAAGCCACGCCCTTTTAGAATGGGACCTCCGGACAAACGTTCTGAAGCTGCTGAAGCAGCGGAGGTGGCTATGGAGTCCGTGAATGTTACTGCTTGGTATGCCATGGAGATTCCGGTAAATCACGGACCTGATAATTACTGGGGATTGCCCGGTTTGATCTTGGAAGTAAGTGCCGGAAATACCACGATTCTATGCACCAAGATTGTTATGAACTCCCAAGATAAAGTGCGTATTGAGGAGCCCTCTAAAGGAAAAGAGCTTACACAGAAAGCCTTTGACGAACTGGTGCGTGTACAGCTAAAGAAAATGAGGGAGCGTTATAGAAACGAACGTCAAAAAAGTGGCGGAAACCGCCGATTTTAATCGTAGTGCGAGGCACTTAGAATAAAGAAAAACCATCTACCAAAAGAATACCATGAGAAAAACCACCTTATTACTGTGTCTGTTATGGCCGTTGTTCAGCTTTTCCCAAAAAATACTACTTAAAGGAACGGTCAGTGATTCACTGAACAATCCGTTGGAAATGGCCAACGTAATCGCCTTTAAAAAAGGAACTAAATTGCTCCAATCGTACTCCATTACCGATAGCAGGGGGCAGTACAAACTTAGCCTTGAAGAACAGCAGGACTACACCCTTAAAGTGAGTTACTTAGGCTATGACACCCAGACGGTAGAGCTAAGTACAGGCCTGGGAAACCGCGAACTAAAACGGAACATCACCTTGCGTCCAACCAGCGAGGCTTTAAAAGAGGTGGAGATCACCTATGAAATCCCGGTTAAAATAGTAGGGGATACCATTATGTACAATGCTGATTCCTTTACCTCTGGGAAGGAAAAAAAATTGGGGGATGTGCTAAAAAAATTACCTGGCGTAGACATAGATGACAACGGAGAAGTGGAAGTAGAAGGTAAAAAAGTGCAAAAAGTGCTGGTAGAAGGAAAGGCGTTTTTTGAAGGAGATTCCAAACTGGCTACCCAAAATATCCCGGCGTCTGCCATTGACAAGGTACAGGTATTGAAAAATTACAACGAAGTTTCCGGGATGCGCGGGGTTACCAACAACGAAGACAATATTGCGATCAACATCAAATTAAAGCAGGGCCAAAAGCGCTTTTGGTTTGGAGAGGTCAACGCCGGTGGCGGCGATCCCGAAAAATACATAGCCAAGCCCAAATTGTTTTACTACAGTCCGGAAAAGAGTATCAACCTGCTCGCCGATCTTAACAATATCGGAGAAGCCCCTTTTACCAGGAAAGACTACTATCGTTTTACGGGCGGGCTCCGGGGAGCTTTTATGAGTAGTGGTACGAATTATGACCTTTCTTCCGGAGGTTTCGGTTTTTTGACCACCCAGAACAACAAGGCCCAGGAGATACGCTCCACCTTTGGCGCTTTGAATTTTACCCTCGCGCCTAAAAAATCCTTTGATGTCAATGGATTTGCCATTGTAAACAATTCAGAAACGGACATCTATACCGCTTCAAGCACGGTCTATCACGGAATGAATCTCAACGAAGAAAACAGTAGCCAAGCTTCTCAGGGTTACCGATTGGGCTTGCTAAAATTCAGCGGAAAATACAAACCACACAATGACCTACAAATAGATTACGATATCTTTGGGAAAATCTCAGAACAGACGGAAACGAACGATGTAAGTTCAAGCAACCGCGGCGCTGTTGACACCTATAAGGAAGAGAAACCACGCTCTTTGAATCAACAATTCAACCTGTATTATACCATAGACGAGCAACAAATCTTCTCGGTCGAGGCGCAACATTTGTACCAATCAGAGGCGCCGCTGTACAATTCCAAGAGTGCAGCCCAGCCTTTTGCAATCATTCCTTCTACTTCCTCCAGTTTGTATGAGCTGTTGCAGGATAAGAACATACAGACCCATATACTCGATGCCAAACTCGATTATTTTTATTTGTTGACTCCCAAAAGTCACCTCAACCTGTCCCTGGGAACCACCCTGAGCTCCCAAAGCCTGGAAACGACCCTTTCACAAACGACGGGGGGCGGTATGCTTTCTTTTGAAGAACCGGTATTGAACAACGATGTCCACTATGATTTTTCAGACCTCTATCTGGGGGCATATTACAAAATGGTTTCTGGTATTTTTACCTTTCACCCGGGCCTGATTTTACATCGTTACGGCCAAAAGGACCAACAGCAGGGAAGTATTGAAAAACAAAACAAAACGATGGTTTTGCCAAAAGTTTATGCCCGCTTACAGTTCAAATCTTCAGAAAGCCTGCGTTTTAACTATGCAATTAAAACCCAATTTTCAGACATCGACAAGATGGCAGAAGGCTATGTGCTGCGAAACTACAACCTGTTGACCAGGGGCAACCGGGCTTTGGAAGAGGCCTTGCATCACAACTACTCCCTGAGTTATTTTAGTTTTAGTATGTTCTCCTTTACCAATATCATTGCCTCCCTGAATTATACCAAAAAGGTCAACAGCGTTAAGAATAGGACCCAATTGATAGGCCTCGATCAGATTTCCTATCCAGTCAATGTTGACCTGGCCGACGAAACCCTGTCCGCTTTTTTCAGGTATGGAAAAACCTATAGCAAGCTCAAGACCAATTTTAGGGCCAGGGTATCCGAGTCGGTGTTTCACAATATTGTAAACGATCAGCCAGTAAAGGCCCGTTCACTGTCGCATAATTACCAGGCAAGCCTTGCGACCAAATTCAAAGACGCGCCCAATATTGAATTGGGGTATCAAAAATCATTTTCAACCTATTCCAATACAGGGAGCACGACCGACCGGCCTTTTGCCAATATCGAAGTAGGGTTTTTAAAAGATTTTATACTCACCGCTGATTACAGTTATTACCACTATAGGAATGAGGAGGAAACCCTAAGGAATCGCTACGCTTTTTTAAATGCCAATCTGTATTATCAGCAGGAAGACAGTCCTTGGGAGTTTAAAGTATCCGGGACCAACCTTACCGACAATACCTCAATCAATACCGATAGTTACCAGCAGTTGTCAGACAGTAATACCACCACCGAGTATTTTGTACAACCCCGCTTGTGGCTGCTCTCTGTAAAGTACACTTTGTAGTGTATTTTTTGTATCTTAGTGGGGCACTACCTAAGTGCAAAGCACCTAAAAAACAATTGTATGATTATTACCACCACCACAGACATACCTGGTAAGGAAATCTCCGAGATCCTGGGAATCGCAAGGGGAAGTACTGTCCGGGCCCGCAGTATCGGGAGGGATATTTTTGCCGGCCTAAAGAATATTGTAGGAGGCGAAATAGAGGAATATACAAAACTACAGGCACAGTCCAGGGAACAGGCCCTGCAGCGTATGATTGCCGATGCGAAAAAGCTACAGGCTGATGCGGTGGTAAATGTCCGGATGACAACCTCCATGGTGATGCAGGGCGCTGCAGAGATTTTGCTCTACGGAACTGCTGTTACACTCAAGTAATATGTTGATACCTTTAGCCGTTAATTTTGAAGGACTTTTTGGACTTGTTGTCTTGGGCCTGCTCGTATTTTTAATTATTCGGAGGATTCGAATCCGTAAAACAGAAGACTTTGAAAAAAGGGATCACTAGTCTTATGCCTGGCCAGTAGCCGTTGACTGGGCGAATTGAAGCCATCGAATGGCTTCCAACCACAGAAACAAAGCCACGTCTTTTTATATAGCAATGTTCGGTTGTTATAGTGCCTTGATCAGGTAGAGGTATACCGGGTAGTGATCGCTGTATCCTCCGGTAAAATTACCGTAGCTCCAACTTCTGTACGGATAGCCTTTATAGCGGCCTTTTTTATTCGTTAAAAACCGTGGATTGTAGATATTGGCCTGGTACATCTTATAGTCTTTATACGTTTTATCTGTGGCCAGTAGTGGTGCACTGATTATTATTTGATCAAACAGGTTGATATTGTCTCTGTAGCCCAGGGTATTTAAGCCGCGTAAGAACATCCCTTCCATTGGGTTGTAAAGGCCATTCTTGCTAAGTGCAGATTTCTTTCCCTTGGCCCCCAGCACCTTTTTGATGCTTGAGTTGGTGGGGTCATCATTTAGGTCACCCATAGTAATGATTTTTGCATCCGTATACTGAGATTGGATTTCTTTGATGATGTTCGCATTGAGCGCTGCCGCTGCTTCCCGTTTTGATCGACTTCGTGCCTCTCCACCACTTCTGGAGGGCCAGTGACTAACAATAAGGTGTATCAGCTCATCGTCTAGGTATCCAGACACCAGTAACTGATCCCGGGTATAGTCGCGTTTACCGTCGGTGTCGTATAGCTCTAGTTCGTAGCGCTTGTGGCTGAGTAGTTTAAAATATTTTTTTTGATACAAAAGCGCCACATCAATACTTCTTTCATCGGGAGAGTCATAGTGAACAATTCCGTAGCGGCTGTCCTTTAGGTGTTGATTGTGAATCAAATCTTCAATAACAGCCCTGTTCTCAACTTCACAAATTCCGATAATTGCTGGGCTTTCATGTGTCTTTTCTTTTCCGATCCCTGCAATGACCTGGGCGGTGTTCTCAATTTTTTTCCAATAAGCCTCGGAACGGTTTCCCTTACTTTCCATGATCGGGCTGGCCTCGTCAAATGTTGTTGGATCATTGATGGTATCAAACAAATTTTCAACATTGTAAAAGGCAATAGTTTTGATCTGGTATTTTGTTTCCTGACCATAAGAAAATACTGTAAAAAACAGCAAAAAAATAAGACTAAAAGATGCTTTCATAGGGGTGTTGTATAATGAACCCTACAAAGGTAAAAACTAATTATCGATTATAACCGAATATTTACCTTAAAAATGCCTATATAAATGTTAATTATTCTTATTTTTGATATTCAAAAATCACAAAAAATGTTAAATTAATTTGAATGTCTTTTATGAGAAAAACAATGATCTCAACATTCTTACTGATATGCGCGGTATTTTACAGCAATGCCCAGTCATCAGGAGATGTCAGAGTAACGGTGTATGACGGTGACTCATCGGCACCCGTCATCGGCGCAACGGTTCGCGTTCAGGGAACCTCTATTGAGCAAGTGACCCGTATTGATGGTACGCTTGTTTTACAGAAGATTCCTTCGGGAAAACAACAGCTCCTATTGAGTTATGAGGGCTATAAAACCCAACAGATTCCAGTAATCGTCACCACAGCAGCAATGGTTGACCTGGGAGCTGTTTATTTGTACAAAGTGCTTGAAGAAGCCATTGATCTAAGTACGATTAGTTTGTCTGATGATGAATTATCGGATGATGAGGGTGGTGGTTCTGATAATATATCAGGTTTGCTGCTTTCTTCCAAAGACGCTTTTTTAAACGCCGCTGCCTTTAATTTTGGCCAGGCCTGGTTTCGGGTCCGTGGCCTGGATTCAGAAAACGGAACGGTGCTGATCAACGGCATTCCCATGAATAAGTTATACGGAGGTAGGCCTCAGTGGAGCAATTGGGGAGGCTTGAACGACGTAGTAAGGAACCAAGATTTTACCAATGGACTAAGCCCTTCTAACCACGGATTTGGCGGTGTATTGGGAACGACCAATATCGCTATCAAGGCCTCCGAATACAGGCCGGGCACCCGTATTACCACCTCGGCATCTAACAGAAGTTATACTGGAAGAATTATGCTTACCCATTCCTCGGGTATGCGCGATAAGTGGGCCTACACGATTTCTGCATCACGTCGTTTTGCCGAAGAAGGTTATTTCGGAGGTACTTTTTATGATGCGAACGCCGCTTTTGCCACGGTAGAATTCAAACCGAATAACCAACACAGTCTGAATCTTATTGGTATCTATACCCCCAATCGCCGGGGAAAATCTTCCCCCAATACCCAGGAAGTATTTGACCTGAAAGGAGAGCGTTATAATGCTTACTGGGGTGAGCAGCAGGGCAGTAAAAGAAATGCACGGGTAAAAGAAGTGGAAGAGCCAATCCTGATGCTGAGTCATTTTTGGGATTTTAATGACAATTCCAGTCTCAATACCAGTGTTGCCTACCAGTTTGGTAAGGTAGGAAACAGCCGAATGGGCTATTTCAATGTACCCAATCCCGATCCAACCTATTACAGGTACCTACCGAGCTATTACCTGAGGGACTTTCCCCTGTTCCCAGAAGTAGCAACTGCCGTGGAAGAACGTTTTAAAACAGACAACAGTTACGGTCAGCTAAATTGGGACGCCCTCTACCGGGTCAACCAGGAATATGGGCCGTCTCGTTATTATCTGTACGAAGACAGGGTAGATGACCGCCAATGGTCGGTCAATTCAGTGCTTTCGCATGAAATGAACGA
Source organism: Lutibacter sp. (assembly GCA_030748365.1). Classification (GTDB taxonomy): domain Bacteria; phylum Bacteroidota; class Bacteroidia; order Flavobacteriales; family Flavobacteriaceae; genus Lutibacter. The sequence goes on along the minus strand of JASMME010000032.1, from coordinate 3,278 downwards.
CCAGGTTAACATGCAGGTTGGGTTTACCTACCGCGGACTCACCTCCAACAACTTTGCCAATATGCTGGATCTTTTAGGAGGCTCCCATTATGTTGATATTGACCAATACAACCAAACCCAAAACAATATCAATGACACCGATACTACGGTGTTAAAAGGGGATACCTTCCTGTACAATTACAAGTTACAGGCAGCTATATACAAGCTGTTCGCCCAATTTCAGTTTTCTTATGAAAAGTTCGATGCCTACCTATCGGGAAGTACCACCAGAACGGTATACCACCGGGAAGGCTTGTATAAAAATGAATTGTACGCTGATAATTCATTCGGTAAGGGACCTGTCCAAACCTTTGATGACGGCAGTGTAAAAGCAGGGTTTACCTATAAGATATCTGGACGTCATTTACTCGATTTCAATGCGGGCTATATTTCCAAAGCGCCCACACTGAGAAATACCTATACCAATGCCAGGGTCAACCACGACCTTGTATTAGACATACAAAGTGAAACGGTTAAAACTGCGGATGCCAGTTATATAATCCGAACGCCCAAAGCAAAAATGCGGCTTACAGGCTACTATGCCGGTTTTGAGAATGGCATTGATATTTCAAGATATTTTGACCAAAACCTGAGTGAATTTGTTACCGAAGTCCTGACGGGTGTTTCCAAAAAACACCTGGGAATGGAGTTTGGCTTAGACTATCAGTTGACACCTACAGTCAAAGCACTGGCGGTTGCCGCCTTGGGGCAGTATACCTTTGACAACAATCCGATGAGCTATTATACCTCTGACGAGTCATTGTTGGCCTCAGCAGCACCGACCACCTCTTATCTGAAAAATTATAAGTTGCCAGGTACGCCACAACGCGCCTATTCGCTAGGTCTCGAATACCGTTCTCCCAATTATTGGTGGCTAGGAGCCAATGCCAATTATTTAGGGAATACCTATATAGATGTTTCTTCGGGTCTAAGAACCGATAGGTTCTATATCAATCCCGATACCAGCCAGCCTTTTGATGGTGTCAGTCAGGAAGATATTGATGCCAGCCTCCAACAGGAAAGATTTGATGACTATATGCTCTGCAATATCACCGGAGGAAAATCGTGGAAAGTCAATGGAAAATACATTGGTTTCTTTGCCAGTATCAACAATGTTTTTGATACCAAGTTCAAGACCGGTGGCTTTGAACAGGGCAGAAACGGAAACTACCAATTGCTGAGTGAGGACCAGGCCAGGGAAAAACCGGTTTTTGGTTCCAGATACTGGTATGGCTATGGAAGAACCTTCTACTTGAATCTATACCTAAGCTTTTAATAAAAAATAATACAGAAAAACGAATACAATGAAAACAAGCAAAGCACTAAATATTATACTGAGCTGCCTCCTGCTTTTGGGCCTGGGGATCTCCTGTGTGCAAGACGATGAATACGATACCCCAACAATCAGTTGTGATGAGCCCGACATTGCTGTCAATGCCACCATTGCAGATGTAAAAGCCCTCTATAATGGGAGTTTGATCCAAATATCCGATGACCTAGTCATAGAAGGGTATGTCGTTTCCAATGACGAAGCTGGGAACTTCTACAGAACCCTTCATTTTCAGGATGCCCTTGAAAATCCTACAGAAGGTTTTCAACTAGATGTTGACCTGCAGGATATGTATGCCACCTACCAGGTAGGTCGTAAAATTTACCTGAGCGTTCAGGGACTGTACCTTGACAATTACAAAGGCGTACTTAAACTGGGTGGCATTTATGAGAATTCCAGCGGCGATCTTTCCATTGGAAGACTGTCGGCAGAACAAGCCGCTTCCCGGTTGTTCAGGGCCTGTGAAGGACCACAAACCGTTAGTCCTGCAGCCACGAGCATTGACATGATTAGCGACCAGATGATCAACACCTTGATTCAGTTAGACAACGTGGAGGTGGCTCCGGAAAGTTTGTGTCAAAACTATGCACTGGAAGGTGAAAACACCAATATCGTCTTAAAAGATTGCAACGGAAATGAGATCATTTTAAGAAACAGTGGCTATTCAACATTCTACAAAGACCTGCTTCCTTTGGGCAGCGGTTCTGTTGTGGCAGTATTGGGTAAGTATGGAAGTGATTTCCAGTTAACCATCAGAGACACCAACGATGTATCGATGAGTAACCCCCGTTGTGACGGGTCTACCTTCACTTGTGAAGCGCCAGAACCAACGGTAAGTATTCAGGATATTAAGAACCTTTATGAAGGGTCCTTGGTTCAGATTACCGGAGATATGGTCTTTGATGCTACTGTAACAGCCAATGATATAAGCGGCAACCTATACAAGTACATTTATGTACAAGATGAAACGGCTGGTATCAAAGTAAAAATCAATCAAAAAGACCTGTATCTAAGAGGCTATGAAGTGGGGCAGCAGATTACTGTCAACGCTACGGATCTCTACCTGGGCGACTATGGTGGTGAGATTCAGTTGGGCGGTTTGTACAATGGAAACATTGGCAATATAGATGAAGAGGCTGTGTATAAGCACCTATTCCTTGGCGAAGCAAATACGCCGTTGGATGCCACGGTAATTACCATGGATGCAATCACGGCTGACCAGGTTGGTATGTTCGTGCAGCTAGCGGATGTACAGTTCTCAGATGAGAATGAAATTTTCGCTTCTTCAAGTGCCAGCGCTACCAATAGGAGTCTGGTTGATTGTAATGCCAACAGCATTGTAGTAAGGACCAGTAAATACGCAGATTTTGCGGGCAATACCCTGCCTGCAGGAAATGGGCCGATCTTTGGTATTCTCAACGTGTACAACGGTACCTACCAACTGTTATTGCGGGATGCCAATGACGTGGCAGGGATGACCAATACCAAGTGTGATATCTATGCTGGTGCTGTTCAAAAGACCCTGGCAGAGGTCAGGGGGATGTTTACAGGACAGTCCATGACCATTGAGGAGAATATCAAGATAACGGCGGTCATTACCTCAGACATGACAGCAGCAAATATTTATCCAACCAATGCCTTTGCCCAGGATGCTACGGCGGGTATTGCCCTTCGTTTTGACGATGACCATAGCCTGGAACTCGGCAATGAGGTAAGCATCGCCTTATTGGGTGTGGCGCTGGAAGAATACAATGGCTTATTACAATTGAACAATATACCATTGGGCAATATCACCGCTACTGCTACAGGTACTTTGCCAACCCCTACTGCTATCAGCTTGGCGGAGGCCCTGACTGGCAACTATGAGTCTATGCTTGTAAGCATAGCGGACGTTCAGTTTAAAACTGCC
>JASMME010000329.1 GCA_030748365.1 Lutibacter sp. | reverse complement strand
AATAACTGGTCTGGGTTACTATGTGCCTGAAAATGTGGTAACCAATGATGATCTGACGGCCTTTATGGACACCAGTGATGCATGGATACAGGAACGTACCGGTATTAAGGAAAGAAGGTGGATTAAAGAAGGCAGTGAGGATACTTCTGCTGTTATGGGGGCCAAGGCTTCTCGAATTGCGATAGAAAGGGCGGGTCTTACCAACAATGATATCGATTTTATTGTTTTTGCGACTCTCAGTCCTGATTACTTTTTTCCAGGTTGCGGTGTACAGCTTCAACATATGTTGGACATGCCCACCGTAGGCGCACTGGATGTTAGAAATCAATGTTCCGGTTTTATTTACGCACTGTCTGTGGCCGATCAGTTTATCAAAACAGGAATGTATAAGAATATATTAGTGGTAGGTGCCGAGTTTCATTCAGGTGGCTTGGATAAAACAACCCGCGGCAGGGGTGTGACGGTTATATTTGGTGATGGTGCTGGCGCAGCGGTCTTATCGCGAAGTGATGAAGCAGGTAGGGGAATTTTATCTTCTCATCTACATTCGGAAGGAAAGTATGCGGAAGAATTAACCGTGTTGGCACCGAGTATTAAACATTGGGTACCTGCGATTATGGCAGCCAATGATCAGAACGACGAGTCCTACTTTCCCTATATGAATGGTACCTTTGTGTTTAAAAATGCCGTAGTGCGCTTCTCAGAGGTGATACTCGAGGGGCTGCAAGCGAATAATCTACAAGTTACCGATATTGATATGTTGATACCTCACCAGGCCAATTTGCGTATTTCACAGTTTATACAGAAGAAGTTTGGATTGGGAGATGACCAGGTGTTCAACAATATCATGAACTATGGGAATACGACCGCCGCTTCTGTGGTCATAGCCCTAACCGAAGCCTGGGAAAAAGGGAAAATCAATGAGGGCGATTTGTTGGTATTGGCGGCTTTTGGTAGTGGTTTTACCTGGGGAAGCGTCATCATACGTTGGTAAAAAAATCCCTGCACATACATGCAGGGACTCTTCCAGAAGAAATTACACTTGTTAATTATTTCATGATGATTAATTCAAATAATAACACATAATATCTTCCTAAACCAAACTATTTACGGTATAATCATTTTTCTCATCGCAGTACCTGTTTATTGTAAAACGATGGGATACACACTTCAAACAGGGCAAGTTAAAATCTTAGCGCACTTTTTTCAATAAAGCAGGTATCTTGCAATTTTTTTCATCAATTTATCAAAAAGTGTGGAAGCCGGAGCATCCACACTTTTATCATAGCAATCCTCAATTAACATCCAAACGAATGTCCTGAAAAAGAGAAAGTTTGCGACCTTGGGCCGAAACTGATCGCAATGTACTTCTCAAAATTGGAAATTAAAAAATATATTGCCCTGGATTTATAAATTTAGGGTAATTTGTTTGTGTGCTAACCTCGTTACTTTAGAGATTAATCAATGGTAAAAACCTTGCCATCTTCGGCAAGCAGGGTATTGTTGAAGATTTCATCTGCCTCTTTTTTAAAGGCCTCTTTTTCTTTATAGCGGTTGCTGAAATGTCCGAGGATTAATTGTTTTACCCCTGCTTGTTTTGCGATAGATGCCGCTTGAGCAGCAGTAGAATGTCCAGTTTTTGAGGCCAGGGACATTTTGTCTTTTAAAAAGGTGGCCTCATGGTATAAGCAATCTGCCCCTTCTATGAGTGGAATGATCTCCGGAAAATAGGCGCTGTCACTGCAATATGCATATCGTTTGGGTGTGGGAGGATCTTGAGTAAGTTGCTCATTTTTTAAAACACGACCATCCTGTAGTACCACATCCCGACCGTTTTTGATTGACTGGTAG
>JASMME010000328.1 GCA_030748365.1 Lutibacter sp. | reverse complement strand
TGGGGCTCTCGAACCACCCGGAAGTTATTCAGGCCGCAAAAGATACGATGGATACCCATGGTTTTGGTATGTCATCCGTTCGGTTTATTTGCGGAACACAGGATATCCACAAGAAATTAGAGGCGAGAATCGCCCGTTTTTACCAAACAGAAGATACCATTTTGTACGCGGCGGCATTTGATGCTAATGGCGGGGTCTTTGAGCCCCTATTAACGGCAGCTGATGCCATTATTTCTGATGCCCTAAACCACGCCTCTATCATAGACGGTGTTCGTTTGTGTAAGGCTGCTAGGTATCGTTATGACAACAATGATATGACCTCTTTAGAAGCGCAATTAATCGCTGCTGAGGCCAAGGATCATCGATTTAAGATCATTGTAACCGATGGTGTTTTTTCCATGGATGGTGTCGTGGCCAGTTTGGATAAAATTTGTGACCTAGCCGATCAATACAACGCCCTAGTTATGGTAGACGAATGTCATGCTGCCGGGTTTATAGGAAGCACTGGGAGAGGCACGCTCGAATATAAGAATGTCATGGGGCGTGTTGACATCATCACAGGCACTCTTGGCAAAGCCCTGGGCGGTGCTATGGGGGGGTATACCACTGGAAAAAAAGAAATTATCGAACTATTGAGACAGCGGTCGAGGCCCTATTTGTTTTCCAACTCCCTGGCCCCTGCCATTGTCGGGGCTTCCCTAAAGGTGTTTGAACTGCTCGCTGATGATACCTCACTCCGGGATCAACTGGCCTGGAACACCGATTATTTCAAAAAGGGAATGACCAAAGCTGGTTTTGACATCGTAGACGGCGATTCTGCCATTGTGCCTGTCATGCTGTACGATGCCAAGTTATCTCAGAAAATGGCTGCCAGATTACTGGAGGAAGGCATCTATGTGGTAGGGTTCTTTTATCCCGTTGTACCTGAAGGAAAAGCAAGGATTAGGGTACAACTTTCAGCAGCCCATACAAAAACACAGTTAAACCAGGCTATTTCCGCATTTATAAAGGTTGGAAAGCAACTTGAAGTACTGTAGAAAAAAGTTAAATACCCTTATAAAACGAAAGAAATTTTATACTTTTGCCAAATAAGCGCTAACTCCCTTTCCATAGAAGGTAAGGAGCAAATAAAATTAAATTTAAATTATCAATAATGAAACATTTTAGAATTGCCTTAATGGCATTGCTTTGTGTGGTCGGCGTCAGCCAGTTACACGCCCAAGACAAAAACAACCCCTGGAGTGTTGGGTTTGGAGTCAATGCGGTAGATTTTTATCCCACCAGCGATGATGCTTCTGAAGACTTCTTTCTACTTAATGAGTTTTTCAACTCGGAAGACCATTATAACATGATTCCTTCCATCACATCACTCAACGTTTCCAGGTACCTAGAAGATGGTTTTACATTTCAGGTTAGAGGGTCCATAAACAGGATCGACAGATTCGGTGATATGGAGGCAGGTGACCTTTCCTACTACAGTGTAGGGGGTGCCGTTTCTTACGACCTCAACCATGTATTTGGAGAAACAGGCTGGTTTGACCCCTATGCTTCTATAGGTGGAGACCACATATGGATGGATACCTTCAAAACTGGTTCCTTCAATGGAGGAATTGGCGCCAATTTTTGGTTAAAGGAAAACCTAGGCCTAAATTTTGAGACCCGTTATAAGCACAGTTTTAAAGATGAGATTCCAACGCATTTCCAACATTCACTAGGTTTGGTCGTCAAGTTTGGCGGTACAGATACAGACGGTGACGGTGTCTATGACAAATTTGACGCTTGTCCTGAGGTCTTTGGATTGGAAGCCTTTGACGGCTGTCCAGACTCAGACAATGATGGTATCATCGACTCCAAAGATGACTGTCCTAAC
>JASMME010000327.1 GCA_030748365.1 Lutibacter sp. | reverse complement strand
ATAGTTAACACCTTGTACAAAATTAGTATATTATTTTTAAATACACACAATAAGCCCCCTTATCATTTTAGCTTTGTCCATAAATAGTCAAAAAATGAAGGTATTAAAATTTGGAGGGACTTCTGTAGGTTCTGTGGAAAATATCCGGCGGGTCAAACAGTTGATTGCAGATGGGGAAAGAAAAATCGTCGTACTTTCAGCCATGTCTGGTACCACCAATGCATTGGTGGCCATTGCTGACAATATTCGGGAAGGGCGCCTAGAGGTGGCTTTGGACAGTATTGGAGTCCTTCGCACACAATACGAAGAGGTCGTAGACCGCTTACTAGAGCGTTCAGACCTGAAACAAGCGACCACCAATTATGTAGACCAAGTGTTTGACGTATTGACCGCCTTTATTTCGGAGTCTTACACGACACTTTTATACAACCGAATCGTTTCTCAGGGAGAGCTTTTGTCTACCCATATTATCAGCCAATACCTGCTTCAGCAGGGGCTTAATGTACGCCTGTTACCAGCCCTGGATTTTATGAGGATTGATAAATCCGGAGAGCCGGATCATTTCTATATCAAGCAAAGCCTACAGCGGATTCTTGACGAGTCACTACCGGCAACCGTGTATATTACCCAGGGTTTTATCTGCCTGGATGCCTTTGGTAATACGGCCAACCTACAACGGGGTGGTAGTGATTATACCGCCACAATTATCGGAGCAGTACTGGAAGCAGAAGAAGTACAGATTTGGACGGATATTGATGGTATGCACAACAATGATCCCCGCTTTGTTGAGAATACCCGTGCCATTGCCAACCTGTCCTTTGATGAGGCGGCTGAACTGGCCTATTTTGGCGCCAAGATACTACACCCACAAACCGTTATGCCGGCACGTGAGGCCAATATTCCTGTTCGCTTAAAGAACACCCTGGATCCTGACTCATACGGTACGCTTATTGCTTCTGAAAGGCAGGAAGTGGGCATCAAGGCCATTGCTGCAAAAGATGGTATTACCGCCATCAAGATCAAATCGGCCCGTATGTTGCTGGCGCACGGGTTTTTAAAAAGGGTCTTCGAAATCTTTGAAAGGTATGAAACCCCGATCGATATGATTACCACTTCAGAAATTGCCATTTCCCTGACCATTGACGATGACCGCAACCTGCTTGCAATCCGACAAGAGCTCGAAAGATTTTCTACGGTAGCAGTCGACCAAGACCAGAGCATCGTTTGCCTGGTAGGGCATTCCGTCGTTACCCATACCGAGACCCACCGCTTGTTTCAAGTATTGCAGGATATTTCGGTCAGGATGATCTCTTATGGAGGCAGTAATAACAATATCTCATTGCTAGTAAGCAGTAAAGACAAGGTAAGGGCGCTCCAACGATTGAACACCTATATTTTTGAGCAGGTGGGCGTATCCTAGTTTTGCCAAATTCAGGTCCTATACGGATGACAGGAAAGGGGCTTAGCTCACTTTTTTTAATTCCTTAACAAAGAAGGAGGGATAAAGACCAGTCTTTCTGTAAAATGATTTGGAAAAGGCTTCTGCACTGTTAAATCCAATTTCAAAGGCGATGCCTTCAATTGAATACCGACCAAAAGCATCGTCTGTTTTCAGGCGTTCTATGCAATAATGAATCCTCAGGTCAGACAGGTAGACAACAAAGTTCTTCTGCTTGTGGTGGTTGATAATTTTTGACAGGTAGCTCGAATTGGTCTTTAGTTTCTTGGCCAGCTTGTTCAAATTCATGTTGTTGTGTGTAAACAGCTTGTCCGCTTCAAATTTTTCCAAACCTTTCAATACCCCTTCTACGATCTCTTGGGGAATGGATGACAACAGATCGGTTGGCTGCTTGGCACTAATTAAAACGGC
>JASMME010000326.1:306-1879 GCA_030748365.1 Lutibacter sp. | reverse complement strand
GTAATTACTATTACAAGAGCAGTCATGGTGCAAACAACTACGGTATCAATAAAGGGCTCCAGCAAAGCCACCAATCCTTCAGTAACTGGCTCATTGGTCTTAACTGCTGAATGAGCTATCGATGCTGAACCAATGCCTGCCTCATTAGAAAATGCTGCCCTCTTGAAACCCTGTATCAAAACACCCACAAAACCACCAGCAATCGCTACCGGGGAAAAAGCTCCACTTATTATCTGGCCAAATGCCTGCGGGATTTGCCCGTAATTTCCAACAATAATTACAAGTGCCGCTAATACATAAACCCCACACATGAAAGGAACAATTTTGTCCGTAACCCGGGCAATACTCTTTATCCCTCCAATGATCACTACACCCACTAGAAGAGCCATCACTAAGCCAAATATCCAACCCTGGCCATATATAAAGCTCTCAGAACCACCTGTTACTGCTTCAAATTGCTGGAATGCCTGATTTACCTGGAACATGTTTCCTCCACCAAATGACCCGCCTATACACATTAAGGCAAAGAAAACAGCCAACACCTTACCAAGTCCTCCCCATCCTTTTTCTGCAAAACCCCTGCTCAAATAGTACATTGGCCCACCAGATACTGAGCCATCTTCATTTTCAATCCGATACTTTACCCCTAAAGTACATTCCACAAATTTGGAAGACATACCCAGCAAGCCCGCTAAGATCATCCAAAAGGTAGCGCCTGGGCCACCCAGGCTAATGGCTATGGCTACTCCCGCAATATTACCAAGGCCTACGGTACCGGAAAGTGCTGCAGTCAATGCCTGAAAGTGAGATACCTCACCCTTATCGTTAGGGTTAGTATAGACACCTCGGACAATATCTATTGCCAGTTTGAAACCCCTAATATTAATAAACCGCATATAAATTGTAAAGATTATAGAACCTACAACAAGCCAGATAAGCACAAATGGAATTGAAATAGTATCACTGAAATCAATTGTATAGAAGATGACATTTGATATGGCTTCAGTAGCAGGTGCTATCATTTCATTGATCTTGTCATCCAATGAACTCTCGGCAGCCTGGGCAAATAAAATAACAGGTGTTAATAAATACAGTAGTGTAGCGCTAATTCTTTTCATATTGTGTGGGAAATTTGTAAGGGTTCAAATTTATATCTATTGGGATTCTATTCTAGGTCCCATATGGTTTTTCTTTTTCTTCTTATTTTAAAAAACGACTTGTGTTCCAGAACAAAGGCCATAACCAGATAAACAACCAATGGTGAACCAAATGTTATAAAGCACAAATAAATAAAAAACATCCTGATTTTCGATGTACTGATACCTAGTTTCTCTCCCCACCAGGAACAAACGCCGAAGGTAAACTTTTCGAAATAGGCTAAAATTCTATCGATCATCACAGTTTGAACTTTATATCTGCTGCAAATACAAAAGAGAACCGATTTTTGTCACAGACTTGGTCTTCAACCATCTCAACTGCCTGTTTATCAGCAACTTGTTTAAGCGACAGATTCAACGCTTTCTGGTATTGACATTGGCCTCGGTTTTAATATGATCAGAAAGATCATTTCAAA
>JASMME010000326.1:0-296 GCA_030748365.1 Lutibacter sp. | reverse complement strand
ATTATAATTCTCCAATACTGTATCACTTGACAATGTATTGGAAAACCCACCATCATGGTACAAGTTCTGCATGGTCACCATTTTGGTCAAATCTGAAAAAAGCATCACACAGTAATCTGCACAATTGTCCGCATTTGCATTTCCAAGGGGTGCAATATCCTCTGCATAGTGGTAAAATGAATTAAATCCCTTGATTCCACCTCCAGCAGTTGTTAATGTAGGAGATTGGGATATTGTATTGATTCTTACCTTCTTCTCTTTCCCATAATAATATCCAAAACTCCTCGCTATTGATT
>JASMME010000325.1 GCA_030748365.1 Lutibacter sp. | reverse complement strand
AGGCCCTGGTTCAGTCCCTGTGCACCGCAGCCCACAATTACGATTTTCTTTCCTTTTAAAGCGCTTACACCGTCTTCAAATGCTGCACTGTCCATAAATTCACATTGCCCGAGTTGTTCCAGTTGTAAACGCAAGGGAAGGCTGTTAAAATAATTTGCCATGGTATTGTTATGATTTTAATTGATTTCTTTTAATAATTCTGAGATGGCCATTTTGGGCCTGGTAATGGTGATACGTCCTGAACGCACAAACTGCAAGAGTCCATAGGGTTTTAATTTGTTGTATAAGCGATCGATATCCTCTTTTAGCCCGGAAGCTTCAATCACAAAATAATATTCTGTAATGGTTACAATATGCGCCCTTCTGAACTTGAATTTTTCTTGGATTTTTTCGTCGTATAGATAGTCGGTCGACAACTTAAAAAGGGCCACCTCCTGGTAAATAACTTCCGATTCTGTATGGTAAAAAGCCCTGATTACTTCTATTTGCTTTTCCAACTGTCCAATAATTTTACGGGCCTGTACCTCTGTAATATTAACCACAAAGGTAAACCGGTGTACGTGTTCGATTTCAGACTCCGAAACCGTCATACTTTCTATATTGATATGACGTTTTAGAAAAATCGCGGACAAACGGTTGAGAATGCCTACATTGTTTTCGGTATAGACCGAAATGGTAAATTTTTGTATTGATTCCATAATTAACTCAATCTAATATCTGATACAGAGGCTCCCGATGGGATCATCGGAAATACATTGTCTTCTTTTTCGACGACTACTTCTAAGAAATAGGCCGATTTGGCAGCCATCATGGTTTGAATGGCTCCTTGTAGGTCTGCCCGTTTGTCAACCCTGCTCGCTGCTACGCCATAGCCTTCTGCTATCTTTACAAAATCTGGGTTTTTCATAACCGTAGACGCATATCTTTTGTCAAAGAACAATTCCTGCCACTGGCGCACCATTCCGAGGAAATTATTATTGAGTACGACAATCTTAACGGCCGCGCCCGTTTGAAGAATGGTGCCTAGTTCCTGAATAGTCATCTGATAGCCTCCATCTCCAATGATGGCGACCACCTCACGATCAGGCACCCCCATCTTTGCTCCAATGGCTGCGGGCAAGGCAAAGCCCATAGTACCCAGCCCTCCGGAGGTGACACTGCTTCTCGATTTGATAAAATCGGCATAGCGGCAGGCAAACATTTGGTGCTGCCCCACATCAGAGACAATAACGGCATCGCCACCTGTTTCGCAGTTAATTTCCTTTAGCACTTCTCCCATGGTAAGGCCTTCCTTGGTCGGATGTAACTCTTTTTGAATAATAGTCTCGTGCTCAATCTTATACAATTTATCAAATTCGGCTTTCCAGGACGGATGACTGGCTGTTGTTAGATAAGGCATTATCTCTACCAGTGATTGCTTTACATCACCGAGCACAGCCACATCGGTCTTTACATTTTTATCTATTTCGGCCGGATCAATCTCAAAATGGATCACCTTCGCCTGTTTTGCATAGGTCTCTAGGTTGCCGGTAACACGGTCATCAAAACGCATACCCACCGCAATCAATACATCACATTCATTGGTAAGCACATTGGGTGCGTAATTTCCGTGCATTCCTACCATACCCACATGCAAGGGATGATGGGTTTCCAGGGCGGAAAGCCCTAGGACTGTAGAAGCAGATGGAATTCCTGTCTTTTCAATAAAGGCCTTGAATGCTTGTTCTGCAGCCCCAATGATGACCCCCTGTCCCCAAACAATAAAGGGTTTCTTAGCTTGGTTGATAATGGCAGCGGCTTCCTGTACCTTTTCGCTGTCTAATACCGGTACCGCTTGGTAACTCCGTACTCTTTCACACTTTTTATAAGCGAATTCCATCGC
>JASMME010000324.1 GCA_030748365.1 Lutibacter sp. | reverse complement strand
CAATGTACAAATACCCCCTAATAATTGCGCTAAGTATTCTTGTATCAACAAGTGTCTTGGCACAGGAGACCCCGCCGCCTATGAAAATCAAGAAAGTAATGAAAACCACAGAACAGTGGAAAAAGACCCTGTCAGCTGAAGCGTTTTACATCCTACGGGAAAAGGGTACTGATCAACCAGGAGAGGGAGGCTATACCGCCCATTTTGAAAAGGGCACCTACCACTGTACAGGCTGTAAACTACAACTGTTTGAATCCGACCGTAAATTCCGCGCACACTGCGGATGGCCTTCTTTCGACGAAGCCATACCGGGTACCGTGTTATATGTGCCCGATCACAGCCATGGCATGATTCGTACAGAGATTATCTGTGCGGCCTGTGAGGGACATTTGGGGCATGTATTCGACGACGGCCCCATAGAGACTACCGGTAAACGTTATTGTGTGAACAGTACCTCCATTACATTCATCCCGGAAAAAGAATAATTTTAGCCCGTCAATCAGGCCCTAAAAGGGCCCACACAAACAACTTTCAAAGCGGGAATCAACCACCTTTTTTATTATCTTTGCAGTTCTTAAAACTGAAGAGATTGTATGTTTACCAATTTAAGTGACAAGTTAGACAAAGCACTCCATGTACTGAAAGGACATGGTAAGATCACAGAGGTCAATGTAGCAGCCACGCTAAAAGAAGTGAGAAGGGCCCTGTTAGATGCAGATGTCAACTATAAAATTGCCAAAAATTTCACCAATACTGTCAAGGAAAAAGCCCTGGGGCAAAACGTACTGACCACCCTAAACCCAGGACAGTTGATGGTCAAAATCGTAAAAGATGAACTGACCCGACTGATGGGAGGCGATACGGTAGGACTCAACCTTTCCGGAACCCCTACAGTTATCTTGATGGCAGGACTGCAAGGGTCGGGTAAAACAACTTTTTCGGGTAAACTCGCCCATTTTCTAAAAAACAAGAAGACGAAACAGGTACTACTGGTTGCCTGTGATGTGTACCGACCAGCTGCCATTGATCAATTAACGATTGTGGGAGAACAGGTAGGCGTGGAAGTCTATACAGAAGCCGGAAATCAGGACCCTGTTCAGATTGCAAAGAACGCCCTTTCCCACGCTAAGAAAAACGGAAAAAATACCATCATCATCGATACTGCTGGTCGCCTGGCAGTAGACGAAGAAATGATGCAGGAGATCTCCTCAATCCACCAAGCGGTGCAACCACAGGAAACCCTTTTTGTAGTGGATGCCATGACTGGACAGGATGCTGTAAATACCGCAAAATCCTTTAACGAGGTCCTTAATTTTGAAGGGGTCGTACTTACTAAACTGGACGGTGATAGCCGAGGGGGTGCTGCTTTATCGATCAAATCGGTGGTTGACAAGCCTATCAAATTTATCGGGACAGGTGAAAAAATGGAAGCCATGGATGTTTTCCATCCGGACCGTATGGCGGAAAGGATTCTGGGCATGGGAGATGTAATCTCACTGGTAGAAAGGGCACAGGAACAATACGATGAGGAAGAAGCCCGCAAAATTCAGAAAAAGATCGCTAAAAACCAGTTTGGTTTTGACGATTTTCTAAAACAAATCAGCCAGCTCAAAAAAATGGGTAACATGAAAGACCTGATGGGTATGATCCCAGGGGCCGGCAAAATGATGAAAGGGGTTGATATAGACGATGATGCCTTTAAAGGAATCGAAGCCATCATACATTCCATGACCCCTTTGGAAAGAACAACGCCAAAGACTATCAACGCTAGCAGAAAAAAACGAATTGCCAAAGGTTCAGGAACCAGTATTCAGGAAGTCAATCAGCTCCTAAAACAATTTGCACAAATGAGTAAAATGATGAAAATGATGCAAGGTGGCGGCGGTAGACAGAT
>JASMME010000323.1 GCA_030748365.1 Lutibacter sp. | reverse complement strand
TTGAAAGTACGATTCTTTATATGTAGCCTACTGTGCTGCCTTTCTATACTCGTTGAGGGCCATTCCCAAGAAGCGGATTCAAAGGGACAAAGCCTTGTGACAAATGGCTATGATTTTGACCCGCTTTCTCCTTCTAGGGCAGCCTTCTACGCAGCGATACTTCCCGGTTTGGGGCAGGCCTATAACAAAAAGTATTGGAAAATACCGCTGGTATACGCTGCGCTGGGAGCTGGTGTCTATTCCTACCGGTTCAACAATCGGAATTTTCACCGGGCACGGACCGCCTATAAATTGAGACTAAACGGAAAGCCCGATGAATTTGACGGATTGGGAGAGCATATTTACCTGTCAGAACAAGCACTGATCTATGCGCAAAAGGGATATAAAAAGAATCGTGACCTGTCAGTATTGGTGACTGTAGGGCTGTATGTACTGCAAATATTAGAAGCCAGCACAAATGCTCATTTGCTGCAGCACAATGTGGATGATAGCCTAAGCATTAGACCTGCCTTGATAGAACAAGCAGCTGGTCATCAACACAGTATAGGAATGCGTATGTGCTTTACTTTTTAAGCATATACTCCCTAACTTTGACAAACGGACATAAAGGCCGTGAAATGCCTGTTGACACCGATCGATAAACACCATCCCTACCTGTATTCAGGAGGGGCTGAACGATTAAATACGATAAAAATATACAGATGAGAATAGCGCTTTTAGGATATGGTCGAATGGGCAAAATCATTGAGAAAATCGCCCTGGAACGCGGGCATGAAATTGTACTGAAGGTAGATGAACACACACAGGTATTCGACCTTTCAAAGGCTGAACTTGCCATTGATTTCAGTGTTCCTGCGGCTGCGTATAAGAATGTTACCCGCTGTTTCGAGCAACAAGTACCAGTCGTTTGTGGTACGACGGGCTGGCTTGATAGAATGGAAGAAGCTACTGCCATCTGCCAGCAGCAGCAAGGTGCTTTTATCTACGCCTCTAATTTCAGCCTGGGCGTGAATGTTTTTTTTGAATTGAACGCTTACCTGGCTAGGATGATGCAGCCGCTGAGTCAATACGCAGTTTCTATGGAAGAGATTCACCATACCAACAAATTAGACACCCCTAGCGGCACGGCCATCAGCCTGGCGGAAGGCATCATTGAGCACAGTAATAAAACGGGATGGAGCTTAGAAGCAGGTGAAAACCCAAGTAACCTCCCGATTGTATCCAAAAGGTTGCCTGAGGTACCCGGCACCCATACCGTTGAATATACCTCAACGGTGGACAGCCTAGAAATCAGGCACACTGCCCATAACAGGGAAGGATTTGCCCTTGGCGCTGTCATAGCCGCAGAATGGCTGGTAGACAAAACAGGTATATTCACCATGAAGGACGTCCTAGGCCTTTCAAAAACAAGCAAATTATGACAATGACACATTGGTTCTTATTTTTCCTGGGTGTACAGTGTATCCATTTTTTGGGCACTTGGAAATTATACCTCAAAGCGGGTAGAAAAGCCTGGGAAGCGCTGATACCCATCTACAACGGAGTGATTCTTATGAAAATCATCCAACGGCCGGTTTGGTGGATAATACTCCTTTTTATTCCAATTATCAACTTACTGATGTTTCCGGTGATCTGGGTAGAAACCACCAGAACCTATGGCAAAAAAACGACCTTAGATGCTTACCTGGCAGTCCTAACCCTCGGGGCTTACAATGCCTACCTGAACTACCATCCCGGGGTACAATATGAGAAAAATAGGGTCCTAAAACCCCAAACAGGACTCGGTGAATGGCTGCATTCTATCATATTTGCCATCATTGCAGCCACGCTGGTACACACCTATGTAATGCAGCCCTATACCATTCCTACCTCTTCCCTGGAAAAATCACTGCTCGTAGGAGATTTCCTCTTTGTCAGT
>JASMME010000322.1 GCA_030748365.1 Lutibacter sp. | reverse complement strand
CGCTCGCAGGCTGGGATTCCGACAACCCAACAGCCACCTGGGCCGGATTACTGGGCTTTATGATGGGGAAAAAAGGCGTAGAACAAGCCTTTGGCCGTACGTTTTCATCCCGGTTCAACATCCACCGAACCCGACAGCATTTTCCAAAAGGAATCGATGATTTTTCTCAGATGTCCGCTACCGGTATCTTTGTCATTGACCGGGTCGTTCAGGAAGCATTGGGCGGAGGAATTGACCTAGATTCAGACCGCTGGTACATCCCCAAAAAAACACAGCCCCCAAAATGAAGGATGGATATAGGTCCAACAAACCAAACTGACAGTAAAACGACGCTGAATAGTCTATCTTTACAACAAAACTAAACAGGTATGAGCCCAATTATTGAAACTTCCCGGTTGCTGCTTCGGGAATTTACCCTCGAGGATATCGCAGATGTGTACGCCTTTGGGTCAAACGAAGTGGTCAACAGGTATACCGGAGACCCCCTGATGGAATCACCAGCGCAAGCGAGAAAGGTCATTAGCGATACCTGGCTCGTGGATTATAAAACATACGGTTATGGTAGGTGGGCCCTCATATACAAACCTGAGAAGAAGCTGATAGGTTTTGTCGGGCTTAAATACCTATCTGACATTCAGGAAACCGATATTGGCTATCGATTATTACCGGATTATTGGGGAAAAGGCATTGCCACTGAAGCGGCCAAGGAAGTACTGGCCTATGGCCAACAGACACTCGGTATCAAACGGATTATAGGCATTGCCTTTCCTGAGAACATTGCCTCTTGCCGGGTATTGGAAAAAATTGGACTCAAATGGTATAAAACCGCTGACTACCCAGGAGAAAATAAGACCTTACACTGGTACCAAACTACTGAGGTTAAAGGCCCTGAACAGTCATAAACCCTTTATCAGCCATATAAAATCTTACACAACAACTCTTTTAAAATCTGCCCTTCCGCTAAGGCATTGGCCCCTACCCCCTTGCTTTTCAGGTCGGCAGTCCGCAACAGGGAAACGACCCTGGAAACACGGCGCATGGGATAATTCTTTGCGGCCACGGCATAGTCAGAAACAAAAAAAGGATGGACCCCTAGGGCCTTGGCCACATTGTTCTTTGATTTGTCCTTCAGGCTGTGATAAATCAACAATTGTGTAAAAAAACTATGTAGTAATGAGAGGGTAACCACCAGGGGATTTAATCGCTGGTTACGGGCAAAATAAGCGCTGATTCTATGGGCTTTTAATACGTTCCGCTCTGCAACTGCTTTCCGCAACTCAAAGTTATTGTATTCCTTGCTGATGCCTATGTGTGTTTCAATCGCTTCAGGGGTAATGGTGGCAGATTCCCCCAAAACCAGCATCAATTTATCCAGCTCGTTACGAATCCTGCTCAGGTCATTGCCCAAGAATTCCACGAGCATCAAGGCTGCTTTGCTGTCAATTGAATACTTTCGACTGTTGACCAGCCTACGGATCCAGTCAGCCACCTGATTTTCATACAGCTTTTTGCTTTCATAGACCAGGCCAGCCTGTTGGAGCGATTTGTAGAGGGCTTTCCGCTTATCGAGCTTCTTATACTTATAGCAAATAACCAATACAGTACTGGGTTGCGGCTGTTTTGCGTAGGCGACCAGCTTATCGATGGTCCTGGAAAGCACCTGGGCTTCTTTTACAATCACTACCTGACGGTCTGCCATCATCGGGAAACGCTTGGCGTGGTCTACAACCGCTTCCACAGAAACATCCCTACCGTAGAGCACCACCTGATTGAAACCCTTATCTGCTTCAGAGAGCAAGTGCTGCTCGATATGGTCTGAGATCAGGTCGATATAGTAAGGCTCCTCCCCCATCAGAAAATAGATGGGTTTGATGTTGCCCTTGTCGATATCAGATAGGATGTCGGTTACCTCAGTCATAT
>JASMME010000321.1 GCA_030748365.1 Lutibacter sp. | reverse complement strand
AAGGGTAAGAGGCCATAACGATCCCTCCAAAAGAGGTGAAAAAAAGGGAAGCAGCCATTAATTTCTTAGGTTGGAATTTATCTGAAATTACACCGCCATATACATAGGATAACAATGCGATTAGTCCATAAACAGAAAATAAACTTCCTAGTTGAAGGTTGTTTAGATTGAACACCTCCAGGAAGGTAGGCCTGAACACCCTGGCCAACACATAGGGCAATAAAAAAATTAACTCTCCGGAAAGGATTAATAGCGTTATATTTAAAACAGAACCCTTCTTAATTGACTGATCTTTCAATGTAACTGTTATTGATTTTTCACAATATACATCAATTAAAGAAGATTGGCAGCGCATATAATTGATACTTTTTATAAGCAACGAACAATCGACAAAAAAACATTACTTTATATAAGTATTTTTAACACTAAAATTTTAAAAAAACTTACTTTAAAGCGTAGATTTGTAAGATGCAACTGGAAAAATCCTTTCAAACGAAGCACCTCTCCTTTTACTGTGCTGCAGTCGAGAGCGAATTGAGCCTGCCCTTTGTGGCGGAAGGTATCCGGGCGGGGTTTCCTTCCCCTGCGGATGATTTTTTAGACCTAGACATCGATCTGAACAAACACCTAATCAAAAACCCCAGCACCACTTTTTATGCCCGGGTAAAGGGCCATTCGATGAACGGGGCGGGTATCCATGACGGAGACCTATTGATTATTGATAAAAGCCTGGAAGCCCGAAATAACAAGATCGCTGTTTGCTTTATCGATGGGGAATTTACCGTAAAAAGGATTCGCATCGAAAAAGACCTGGTCTGGTTACTTGCAGAAAACGAAGACTATCCCCCCATTAAGGTAACAAAGGACTGTGAATTTATCATCTGGGGCATTGTTACCAACGTTATTAAATACTTCTGATGTTTGCCTTGGTCGATTGTAATAATTTCTACGCTTCCTGCGAGCGTGTGTTTGATCCGTCTCTGAACGGCCGGCCCCTTGTGGTATTGTCGAACAATGATGGCTGTGTGATTGCGCGTTCTGAGGAAGCCAAGGCCCTGGGCATTCCCATGGGGGCACCGGCCTTTAAATACCGGCCCCTGTTTAAGACCCATCGCGTACAGGTGTTTTCATCGAATTACGCCCTGTATGGCGATATGAGCAACCGGGTAATGACCCTGCTTGCCAACTACAGTCCCGAAATAGAAATATACAGTATAGACGAGGCCTTTTTAGACTTCAAAGGCTTTGGGCATTTTGACCTTCAAACCCTGGCCGTACAGATTCGCCAACGGGTAGGGAAGGGGACTGGTATTCCGGTAAGTGTTGGAATGGCTCCTACCAAGGCGCTGGCCAAGGTTGCCAACAGCATTGCCAAGAAATTTCCCAACCGTACTGGTGGGATTTATATAATGGAACAGGAGCAGCAGAGAATCAAGGCCTTGCAATGGTTGCCTATTGAGGATGTTTGGGGGATTGGCAGGAAGCATGCCCTTCGCCTTCGGAAGCACGCTGTTTATACGGCCTATCAGTTTACACAACTTCCGGATGAGTGGGTACGTACAGAGATGTCTGTTACAGGATTGCGTCTCAAATACGAACTGGCAGGAAAACCGGTACTCGGTCTGGAAATGCCTGCTACCAAAAAGAGCATTGCCACCACCAGGTCTTTTAAGGAAATGCCAACCGATATCCGTGAGCTAAAAACACGGATCGCCGGGTTCTCGGTTTCTTGTGCCAAAAAGCTAAGGGCCCAAGACAGCCAGGCTACCATGCTACAGGTGTTTTTACAGACCAATGGCTTTAGAAAAGACTTAGCGCAGTACAGCCGGAGTACCGTTCTACACTTGCCCTATCCCAGCAGTTCCAGTATTGACCTCCTAAAATACGCTGATAAGGGCTTACAGTCTATATATAAGGAAGGCTATCAATACAAGCGGGCA
>JASMME010000320.1 GCA_030748365.1 Lutibacter sp. | reverse complement strand
ATCAGTGGAACAACGCCGATGATTACTGGTTTCAGCACCTGGCCCAACAAGGCTATATCATCGCCTGCGTAGATGGTAGGGGTACTGGGTTCCGGGGGGCAGCTTTTAAAAAATCAACCTACCTGAACCTGGTAAAATACGAGACCATCGATCAGATCAATGCTGCCAGGTCACTGGGGGCACGCCCCTATATCAATGCGGACGAGATTGGGATCTTCGGCTGGAGTTTCGGAGGGCAAATGGCGGCCAACTGCCTGTTTAAAGGAAATGAGGTCTTTAAAGTAGGTATTGCTGTGGCTCCTGTTACCAACTGGCGTTTTTACGACACCATCTACACCGAACGCTATATGCGTACGCCTCAGGAAAATCCGGAGGGTTACGACCGGAACTCCCCCACCAACTTCGCCCACTTACTCAAGGGAAAGTTTCTGCTGATACACGGCAGCGGCGATGACAATGTACATGTACAGAACAGCCTGCGGCTAAGCCAGGCACTGATTGAAGCGAACAAACCCTTTGAACAATTTATCTATCCGGACAGGGCCCATGGTATTCACCGGGGAAAAAATACCCGCCTGCACCTTTATAACAAAATGACTACTTTTATCCGGGAAAATTTATAGCCATCTAAAACCATTAACAAACTACCTATGTCAAATACTACCTTACAGCCAAGTCAAAAAGAACTTTTCGGACACCCTCTGGGCTTATACGTGCTTTTTTTTACAGAAATGTGGGAACGCTTTTCCTACTATGGAATGCGGGCCATCCTAACACTCTACCTCGTCGGAAAAACCACATCAGACAATCCAGGATTGGGATGGACCGATATGGAAGCGCTCTCTCTGTATGGCTGGTATACAGCATTGGTGTATATTATGTGTGTTCCCGGCGGCATCATCGCTGATAAATTTATTGGACAAAAAAAATCCGTCATGTACGGCGGGCTCATATTGATTCTTGGTCATGGTATACTCGCCGTTGAGGAGATGTGGACCTTTTACACCGGTCTTTCCCTAATTGTTCTTGGAGTAGGGATGCTAAAACCAAATATCTCAACCATGGTTGGCGGCTTGTATAAAAGAGGAGATATCAGACGTGACAAAGGATTTACCATATTCTATATAGGTATCAATTTAGGCGCTTTTCTATCGAGTCTCATCGTGGGATATGTCGGCGAAGTCATCGGTTGGCATTACGGTTTTGGCCTGGCAGGAATCGGGATGGCTCTCGGGGTTATGGTATATATTTACGGACAACAATACCTAACACATGTAGGTAATTTCCTCGGGGCTGAAACTGCTACGGAGACAGAAAAAGAGGCCATGAAACGCCCCTTAACCTCCGTAGAGAAAGACCGGATCCTAGTACTGTTATTGTCCTTCCTCATTGTCATTGTATTCTGGGGTGCCTTTGAGCAGGCTGGTGGTTTGATGAATATCTACACAAAAGTAAAAACAAACAGGATATTACCTGATATCTTACCGCTTGTCGGAGGATTGGAAATACCAGCTTCCTGGTTCCAGTCACTCAACGCCCTGTTTATCATCTTTTTTGGAACACTTGTTGCCGGTTACTGGGCCAAACGAAAATTGGTTGGCCGGGAATCCTCGTCTCTTTTTAAAATGGCCATTGGCGTAATCATCATGGGCTCAGGATTTTTATTTATGACTGCTGCCACTGCAGAATTTAATAACCAGGGTAGTTCCGCCATGTACTGGTTGGTACTGGCATATTTATTCCACACCATTGGGGAACTCTGTGCCTCTCCGGTGGCATTGTCATTCATCACCAAGCTTGCACCCCTAAAATACGCCTCCATTATGATGGGTGTGTATTTTGCCATGACTGGTTTTGGAAACAAACTCGCAGGATTCTTAGGTGAATCAGCCTCCAATCTCGGTGAATACACCATTTTTACAGGCATTGCTATTTTTTGTATGC